>JAQTNG010000004.1 GCA_028714015.1 Elusimicrobiota bacterium
CCTCCGCCCTCGATGACTTCGACCTGGCGGCGGAATTCGGCGTCGATCGCGTCCTTGACGTTCTTGAACGAGTTGAGATTTTTCGTTTCCGTGCGCGTGCCGAACTCCTTCTGGCCCACCGGGCGAACGGAGACGTTGGCGTCGCAGCGCATCTCGCCCTTCTCCATGTCGCAGCGCGAGGAGCCCGCGAACTGGATGATCTCCTTCAAGGCGGTCAGATACGCGTACGCCTCTTCGGAAGAGCGGAGGTCGGGTTCGCTGACGATCTCGATGAGCGGCACCCCCGCGCGGTTGAGGTCCACGAGCGAGCCGTCGAGCTTGGAGCCGGAGAGCTCGTGAACGAGCTTGCCGGCGTCCTCTTCCATGTGAATGCGGGTGATTCCGATCGTCTTGACCGCCCCGTTCACCGTGATCGCGAGCTTGCCGTGCTGGGAGAAGGGCTGGTCGTACTGCGAAATCTGGTAGGCCTTCGGCAGGTCGGGATAGAAGTAGTTTTTTCGGGCGAAAATCGACTGCTCGCTGAGCGTGCATTCGAGGGCCATGGCCGCCTGAAAGGCGAGCTCGACGGCGCGCCGGTTGAGCACCGGGAGCACGCCCGGCTGGGCCGTGCACAGGGGGCAGATGCGGCTGTTCGGCGCCTGGCCGAAGCCGTCGGTGCCGCAGCCGCAGAAAAGCTTGGTTTTGGTGGCCAGCTGGCAGTGGACTTCCAGCCCGATGACGAGTTCGTATTGTTTCACGCGTTATCCTTCCCTAAATAGCGGGCGATCAGCCTCAAATCGCTCGGGTATGAAAGAAATCTCGCCGCGGAGCGGCGAAGAACCCATTTCGTTTTCATGATCTCGACTTCGTCCGGCCGTCCCGTCTTCTCGACCGGCTCCATCTTGTACCACCGGACTTTCTTGGCCACCGGGCGTCCGTTGCGGTTGAAACGATAGCGAATGAGCGCCAACGGCCCGGTGTTTCGGCACTTCCAGCCCGTCTCTTCCTCGACTTCCCGGAGCGCGGCCTTGAGCGGCGTTTCCTTCTTCTCGAGGTGCCCCTTCGGGAAGGTCCAGACGACCTCGCCTTGAAGATTGGTCACCTTGACGAGCAGGATTTTCCCGTTCTTCTCGACGATCCCGCCCGCCGCGTACTCCTTCGCCTCTTTCATCCCTTCAAGATCGCGAACGGGTTGGCCGTCTCGTAGGCTCTCGCCGCGGACAGCATCTTCTTTTCCTGAAAAACGTCCCCGATGAGCTGGAGCCCGATGGGCATGCCTTTTTTCGAGAATCCGCACGGGAGCGAGACGCTCGTGTTGCCCGCCATGTTCGACGGGATCGTGAAGATGTCGGACAGGTACATCGCGATCGGATCGTTCGTTTTCTCGCCGAAACGGAACGGCGGCGTGGGCGTCGTCGGCGCGGCGATGAGGTCCACCTGCTTAAAGACCTCCTTGAAATCGTTCGCCATGAGCGTGCGCACCCGCTGGGCCTTCGTGTAGTAGGCGTCGTAGTAGCCGGAGGACAGCGCGTAGGTGCCGAGCATGATGCGGCGCTTGACCTCGGAGCCGAAGCCGGCGCCGCGCGTCATCTCGTAGACTTCCTGCAGGCTCGTCGCGGCGCGGTCGACGAAGCCGTAGCGGATGCCGTCGAAGCGAGCGAGGTTCGAGGACGCCTCGGACGGGGCGATGATGTAGTAGGCCGCGATCGCGTACTTCGTGTGCGGGAGGCTGACTTCGGTGATCGAAGCCCCCAGCGACTTCAGCACGGCGACCGCGTCGCGCACCGACTTCTCGACCTCGGGGTCGAGGCCTTCGATGAAATACTCCCGGGGCAGGCCGACGCGCAAGCCCTTGAGATCCTTCGGCGCGGGAGCGGGAGCGGGGGGCGCGTTGACCGCGGACGTCGTGTCGCGCGGATCGTGACCGCCGATCACGGACAACGCGAGCTCCGCGTCCTCCACGGTCCGGGTGAACGGGCCGATCTGATCGAGCGAGGAGGCGAAAGCCACGAGGCCGTAGCGCGAGACGAGGCCGTAGGTCGGCTTGAGGCCGACGACGCCGCAGAACGCCGCGGGCTGGCGGATAGAGCCCCCCGTGTCGGAGCCCAGGGAAAACGCGCACATGCGCGCCGCCGCGGCCGCCGCCGAGCCGCCCGAGGAGCCGCCGGGCACGCAGGCCGGATCCCACGGGTTGGTCGTCTTCTGGAACGCGGAGTTCTCCGTCGAGGAGCCCATCGCGAACTCGTCGAGATTCGTCTTGCCGACGATCACCGAGTCGGCCGATGTCAGCCGCTCGGTGACGGTCGCGTCATAGGCGGCGATGTGACCCTTCAGGATTTTCGATCCGCAGGTGGTCTCGACGCCCTTGAGCTGGATGTTGTCCTTCAGGGCGACCGGAACCCCGGCCAAGGCGCCGAGCGTCCCGCCCTTCTTGCGCTTCGCGTCGACGGCGCGCGCCTGCTCGAGCGCCCGGTCCTTCGTGACGGCCAGGAACGCCTTGATCGTTCCGTCGAGCTTCTCGATCCGCGCGAAATGGGCGAGGGCGACGGCTTCCGCCGTGGCCTCTCCGTTTTGAACGACGGTCGCGATCCGAGCGGCGGATAATTCTGTTAGATCCATTTTATTTATCTTACTTATCGATGAAGAGCGACTCTTCTTCGCCGTTGTGGCGTTCCGGAAGGGGCTCTTTGCGCGCTCTTCTGCCGGGAGCCGCGCCGGGCTTTGGCGCGTCCACGGAATCCGGCTTGGCCGGGAGCTCGTCGAGATCGGCCTCGGGCGCCTTGACCCTCTTGGGCGCGATGTCCTTCCCCGATTTCTCGACGCTCACGGCGGGACCGTCGTCGCCGAAGGACGGCGCGTCGCGATCGGCCGCGGGCGCCCGGCGGGGCGGGGCGGCCTTCTCCGGAGCGAGGGCCTCGGGCTCCGGGGCCGGCTCGGCCGCGGGAGCCGCGTCGGACTCGATCGCGGCGATCGCGGCCTGAATTTTGTCGCGGCGCTGCGGATCGAGCTCGAGCGCCTTTCTTAAATCCGCGACGGCGCCGGCCTTGTCGCCGAGCAGGGCGCGGGTCTGCCCGCGGTTCGAGTAGGCGAGGCCTTTGCGCGGATTGACCGCGATCACCTTGGTCAGGTCGGCCGCGGCGCCGCGGTAGTCTCCGAGGAGAAAACGCACGTTCGAGCGCAGGTAATGCGAATCCTCGTGATCTTCGTTCGTCTCCAGGAAGGCCGAGAAATCGGCGTCGGCGCCGCGGTAGTCCTTGAGCTCGCGCAGGGCCTTGCCGCGATAGTAGCGCGCCCACGTGAACTTCGGGCTGATCTCGAGTATGGCGCCGTAATCCTCGGAGGCGCCGCGGAAGTCGCGCATGCGGTCCTTGACCGACCCGCGCATGAGCAGCGCGGCCGCGGAGCCGGGGTCGCGCTTGACCGCCGCATTGAGGGCCGCCAGCGCCTCGCGGGACTTGCCGAGCGCCGACAAGGTGCTGCCCTCGCCGAGCGGGCCCTCGATGGAGCGGCTGTCCTCCGCGGAGGACGCGCGGAAGTCGGACAGCGCGCCGGCGTAGTCCTTGAGCACGAGGCGGGCCTTGCCGCGCGCGGCGTAGGAAGGGGCGTCGTTCGGCTTGAGCTTGATCGCGATCTTCGCGTCCTCGGCGGCGCCGGCGAGATCGCCGAGCGTCCAGCGGCACGCGGCGCGAAAGCCCGCCGCCGTCTTCCAGCCCGGAACGGCCTCGAGCGCCTCATCGAAGCGGGCGGAGGCCCCGGCGAGGTCGAGCTTGTGGTAAAGCCGTATCGCGGCCGTTAAATTGCGCTTGGCTTTTGCGTCGGGCGCCGCGGCGGCCGAAGCGGCCAGCGGCGCGGCGATGAGGGCGGCGGCAAGAAGAAGCTTCATTCGAGCACCTTCTTCACCTTGAAGTAAGGGCCGTCTCGCTCCGGCGCGTTGGCGAGCAGGGCTTCCGTATCCCCGAAAGGCATGGGCTCGTCGTCGCGCATCACGTTGACGGCTCCGAGCACGGAGGTCGTGGGCGCGACGCCGCTCGTGTCGGCCGTGTTGAGCTCGGCCATCGAATCGAGGATTTTGGTCAGCTGGCCGCCGTACAGCGCGACCTCGTCGTCGGTGAGGCGCAGGCGCGCGAGCTTGGCGATCTTCTTGACGTCGGCATCCGAGACGCTCATTAGGCGGGCTCCAGAGGGGCGTAGCGGGTCAGCAGCTTGGCCACGCGCCCGTCGTCGAATCGCACGGTCACCTTCATCGTATCGCCGGCCCCGGAAATCTCGGCGACGATGCCGCGCCCGAACTGCGGGTGCCGCACGCGCTGGCCGTTCTTGAACCCGGTCGCGCGCGCCGACGGAGCCGCGCCGGCCGCCGCGGGGCGGACGAACGCCTGAGCGCCCCCGGAGGCGGACTCGCGGGCGGCGGAACCGAACAATTTGGCTTCGATGATGAAGCGCGAGGGCAGGCTCGCGTAGACCTGGCCGAACAGGCGTCGCGTGGCCGCGTAGGTCATGTACAGCCGTTCTCTGGCGCGCGTGATGCCGACGTAGCACAGGCGCCGCTCTTCTTCCAGATCTTCGGGGGTGGCGTTGCCGCCGCCGATCGGAAACAGGCCTTCCTCGAGGCCGGTCAGGAACACGACGGGGTATTCGAGGCCCTTGGCGAGATGGATCGTCATGAGCGTCACCGCCGGCGTGTTCTCGTCGTAGTCGTCGAGGCCGGTCTGCAGCGCGACCTCCTCGAGGTAGGTCGCCAGGCTGCTCACGCGCCCGTTTTGCTTCTCCTTGTCGTCGTATTCCTTCACGGCGTTGAGAAGCTCCTGAAGGTTGGCCAGCCGCCCCGCGGCCTCGGGGTCCGTGTCCATCTCGGACTCGATCCAGGCCCAGTAGCCGGTCGCCTCGAAGATCAGGGCCATGGCACCCCCGGCGGGCAGGGTCTGCGTCGTGTCGCGCAGGCGTTCGAGGGTTTGGGTGAAGTCGCTGAAGGCGGAGTGAGCCTTCCCCCCGAGCCCGTCGATCTGGCCGTGCGCCCAGAAGGCGTCCCACAGGGAGAGATCGTGGGCGGCGGCGTAGTTTTCCGCGAGCTCGAGGCTCTTCGCGCCGAGGCCGCGCGGCGGGCAGTTGATGACGCGGTCGAGGGACACCGAGTCGCGCTTGTTGACCACGATGCGCGCGTAGGCCATCGCGTCCTTGATCTCCTTGCGCTCGTAGAAGCGCATGGCTCCGACGATCTTGTAGGGCATGCGCGCGCGGCGCATCGCCTCTTCGAACGACCGCGACTGGGCGTTCGTGCGGTAGAAGACCGCCACGTCCTTCAACGAGCGCCCCGCCGAGACCTCGTCCTGGATGCGGCGCACGACCCAGGTCGCCTCCTCGTACTCGTTGGGCAGCTCCTGCACGCGGACCTCGTCTCCGGGAGGGGCCTGAGTCCAGAGCTTCTTGGGCTTGCGCGTCTTGTTGTGGTGAATGACCAGGGCGGCGGCGTCGAGGATGCGCGACGTCGACCGGTAGTTCTGCTCGAGCGTGACGACCATCGTGTTCGGGAAGTCGCGCTCGAACTCGAGGATGTTGCGTATGTTCGCGCCGCGCCACGAGTAGATGGACTGGTCGTCGTCGCCGACAACGCATACGTTTTTGTGTTTGGCGGCCAAAGTCTTGGTCAAGATATACTGGGCGTGGTTCGTATCCTGGTACTCGTCGACCAACAGGTGCGTGAAGTGCTCCTGCCACTTCTCCCTGACCTTGGGATGATCCCGCAGGAGTTGGCAGGTCTTCAGAAGGAGATCTCCGAAGTCGAGCGCCCCGGCCTTGTTCAGCTTGTTCTCGTAGACCTTGTAAATTTTCGCGGCCGTTTGACGAGATTGATCGATCGAAGCCATCGCGTGGATCTCATAGGACCCCGCGTCGAGCAGGTCGTCCTTGGCGCGCGAGATGATGTTGACGAAGAGGCCGGCCTTGCTCTTCTGGTCCTCGATCCCGAGTTCCTTCATCGCCTCGTTGACGAGCTTCTTCTGGTCGCTCTGGTCGTAGATCGTGAAGTGACGCGGCAGGCCCAGCTCGGCATGGTGGATGCGCACGAGCTTGGCGCAGAAGGAGTGGAAGGTGAAGGCCCAGACGAGAGCGCCCTTGCCGGGCGCGAGCTCCTCGAGGCGCTTGCGCATCTCGCCGGCCGCCTTGTTCGTGAAGGTGACCGCGAGGATGCGGTCGGGCGCCACGCCCGTTTCGATGAGGCGCGCGATCCGATAGGTGATGACGCGGGTCTTGCCCGTGCCCGCGCCGGCGAGCACGAGCAAAGCTCCGTCCAGATGCGTCGCCCCGGCCCGCTGCTCCGGGTTGAGCTTTTCGAGATCGACGCCCATGGCGCGGCTCAGCGGGAGCCGACGGCCTCCCGCTTAGGAGCGTACAGCATGTTGCAGTAGTCCTTGACCATGCGGTCGGCGCCGTACTGGGAGGCGACGGAGCGGATGGACTCCTTCATGACCTTGACCCAGCCGCGCGGGATGCCGTATTCGTCACGGTCGTAGTACAGCGGCACGATCTTCTCCTCGAGCGTGCGGTAGATGTCCTCGGCGTCGGCCGCGTCGGCCTCGGGGCCCGCGCCGCGCCCCCCGGCCTGGCCGATGGGCCAGCCGTTGCCGCCGTTGAAGCCCTCTTCCCACCAGCCGTCGAGCACGGAGAAGTTGGGCACGCCGTTGGCTCCGGCCTTCTCGCCGGAGGTGCCGCAGGCCTCGAGGGGTGCGAGCGGGTTGTTGAGCCACATGTCCACGCCCTGCACGAGGTAGCGCGCGACGTGCATGTCGTAGTCCTCGATGAAGGCGATGCGTCCGCCGAACTCGGGGTTCTTGGCGAGCTGATAGACCTGCTGGATCAGGGCCTTGCCGCCGTCGTCGGCCGGGTGCGCCTTGCCCGCGAACACGAGCTGAACGGGGCGCCACGGGTCGAACAGCATCTTCTTGAGCCGCGGGATGTCGCTGAGGATCAAGGTCGCGCGCTTGTAGCCGGCGAAGCGCCGGGCGAAGCCGATGACGAGCGCGGGGTGGTCGAGCAGGGCGCCGCCGGCCAGCACCTGCGCCGGGCCGTGCTTCTCCTTCATCCAGCGGGCGCGGGCGCGGGCGCGGGCGAGCTGCAGAAGCGCGCTCTTGTTCCGGTTGTGCTGGAGCCAGAGAACCTCGTCGGGGATCGAGGCGACCTTCGACCAGACCGCCTCGTCGTCCTGGCGCACGCGCCAGTCCGGTCCGAGGTAGCGGTCGTACACCGACCCGAGCTCCTGGTTGATCCAGGTCGGCAGGTGCACGCCGTTCGTGACGTGCGTGATCGGAATCTCGGTTTCCGGGAGAGAAGGCCACAGGCATTTCCACATCTCGCGGGAGACTTGGCCATGGCGGCGGCTGACCGCGTTGCGGCGGCCGGCGATCTTGAGCGACAGCGCGGTCATGTTCCAGCCGGTGCGGCCGGGCACGCGCGCGAAATCCATGAAGCGCTCGCGGTCCACGCCGAGCTGGGGCCAATAGCTCGAGAAGTACTCCGCGATCATCTCCTCGGCGAACACGTCGTGGCCGGCCTCGACGGGCGTGTGCGTCGTGAAGACCGCGTTCTCGCCGACCTGGCGCAGGGCCTCGTCAAGCGCGGTGCCGCCGGCCACCTTCTCTCGAGCGAGCTCGAGAAATAGGAAAGAAGAGTGGCCCTCGTTGGCGTGGAACACCGCGGGGTGCACGCCGAGCGCGCGCAGGACGCGCACGCCGCCGATGCCGAGGATGATCTCCTGGCGCAGGCGCATCGTGCGGTCGCCGCCGTACAGCCGGCCCGAGATCTCGCGGTCGAGCTGCGAGTTGCCCTCGACGTTCGTGTCCATCAGGAACAAAGGCACGCGTCCGACCTGCACCTTCCACACCGCGACCTTGATGGTGCCGCGGCCGAGAGGGATATCGAGCACCATGCGGCCGCCGGTGGGGCCGAATACGGGCCGCACCGGGGAGGCGTCCCAGTTGACCGACTCGTACACGTTCTGCTGCCAGCCGTCGGAGGAGATCTTTTGGACGACGTAGCCTTCGGGATACATGAAGCCGACGCCGACGAGGGGCACGCCCAGGTCCGAGGCGGACTTGCAGTGGTCGCCGGCGAGGATGCCGAGGCCGCCGGAGTAGATCTTGAGGGAGTTGTGGACGCCGAACTCGGCCGAGAAGTAGCCGATGTTCTTGCCCTTCATCTCGGGATGGTTCTGGGCGAACCAGGTCTGGTCCGTCGTCATGTACCGGTCGAACGCGGCGATCACCGCTTCGAGGCGGGAGAGGAAGCCGGCATCTGAAGCCAGTTGGTCGAGGCGACCAACCGGACAGCTGCGCATCAGCGAAACGGGGTTGTGGTGCGTCTCCGCCCAAAGCGTGAGATCCATCTCTTTGAACAGGGCGCGAGCCTCGGGATGCCAGCTCCACCAGAGGTTGTACGCCAGATCCTTGAGGCGGGCGAGCTTGGGAGGGAGCTGCATGTCGTTGTAGGAGTCAGTGGTAACCATAGACAAGCATTCTACCTTTTATGGGATGGACGGCCAAGGCCGACCGAGCGATAAGCGAGGAAGTGCCCCTTCCAAATTCCGTCAGGGAAGGGGCCTTGACGCCGGAGGCGGGGACGACTATCCTCTCGTCGTGAGAGCCCTGTCTTTCGCCCTTCTCCTGGCCTGCTCGGCCGCCGCCCCCGCCTCCGCCCAGGAAGCGGAGACCGGCCTGCGCGCCCAGAAGGCCCGGGAGCTGGTGGACGCCCTGCCGGCCGAAGCGCGCGTCGAGCTCAAGAAGATGTACCGCCGCTACAAGGAGGTCGTCGCGCGCAAACTCGAATCAGGCTGGCGCACGGGCGTCTTGAGCGAGGCCGTCATCGAGGACGTCGATGAGCCCTTCCAGCCCGCGCGCCTCGTGTCGGGCATGATCGAGCTCCGCAAAAAGGAGATCGCCAAATTGCAGGAAGCGCTGAAAGCGCTCGCCAGCGACGATCCGTACAACGACAAGCGGCTGCGCGCGGCCCTGGAGGCCAAGCGCGAGGAGCTCAACGCCCTCGTCGCCCAAAACAAGCGGGAAAAGGGCCTGTGCCGGGACTGGTCGGACCTGATTTGGTCGGAGTTCATGTCCATGGACCTCGAATATTGGGGCGCGCGCGACGAGCGCCGCGCGACGCGCCCCTACCACACCGCCGCCGTCGCCTGCTCCCCGGCGGATTCGCCCGAAGTCTGCCTGGCCTTCGACCCCTGGGAGGACGGCCGCCCGAGCGTGTTCGCCTACGGGGCCTGGGACGAGTCGGCGCCCGGAGGCCGCTTCCCGGCCGAGTACTTCCTGCACGGCCTGCCGGACAAGGTCGAGAAGGCCGAGAAAAAGCCTTGAGCACCGGGGCCCTCCCCCTCCTCGCCCGCCTGGGCGAAGCCGCCAGCTTCCCCCAAGCCGTGCGCAACTACGAGACCGACCCCTGGAGCTACATGCGCCGCAAGCTCGGAGAATGCGCGCTTCCCCTGCGCGAATACAAACGGACTTTGTACGAAGAGGCCTCCGCCCGCCTGCTCGAGGATCTTCGGGCTCCGTTCCTCAAACCGGGCGCGATGCTGGATCACAAGGAGACCTTCGAAAAGCTCCTGACGCCCGACGCCTACGCCGACCTCTCCTTC
Source organism: Elusimicrobiota bacterium (assembly GCA_028714015.1). Lineage (GTDB taxonomy): Bacteria > Elusimicrobiota > Elusimicrobia > UBA1565 > UBA9628 > GWA2-66-18. The sequence goes on from JAQTNG010000004.1 coordinate 9,611, forward strand.
CACCTCGACCCCGGGGGCGACCCGAAATCCCGGCGCGAGGCGGTCAAGGCGCTCCTCTCCGCGGGAAAAATAAAAACCGCCTTCGACACGGAGGCCCTGCCCCCCGAACGCCGCGGCAAGCCGTGGCAGGCCCTGGTCGAGGACACCTCGCGCCGTCTGGGGCTCGATCAGCTCAAGGAGATCATGGAGCGCGGGCCCAAGACCGAGCGCCGGCGCGCCTACGCCGTCCGCCGCGCGCGCCGCGACCTCGCCGAATTCCTGACGGTCACGCGGGGCGAGTCGGGGATGCGCGAGGAGATCACGCTGTTCGTCCTGACCCGCGTCGAGGCCGCGATCGCCGCCTTGCTGCGCTTTCTGAACGCCTAGGCGTCGACGCTGTAGGGCGAGCGAGCCTTGCAGACGAGCCCGTCGATGAGGCCCGAAGCCGCCATCACGCCCATCCTCATGCGCGTCTCGAGCGTCGCCGAGGCCAGGTGAGGCGCCAGCACCGCGTTTTTGCAGGAAGCCAGGCCGGGCGCCATCTTCGGCTCCCGCTCGTACACGTCGAGGCCCGCGCCGCGGATCTTGTCCGACTTGAGCGCGCGCACGAGCGCACCCTCGTCGACGATCGGACCGCGCGCGGCGTTGATCAGGTACGCGGACTTCTTCATCAGACTGAACGCCCGGTCGTCGAGCAGGTGCCGCGTGCCCGCGTCGAGCACGGTGTGGACCGACACGTAGTCGGACTCGCGCAACAGGTCGTCGAGCGGGACGAACTTCGCGTTCAGCGCGGACTCCAGCGCGGGCGCGGCCCGGCGCGTGTCGTAATAGAGCACCCGCATCGAGAAGCCCGCCGCGCGCTTGGCCACGGCCTGGCCGATGCGCCCGAAGCCGATCACGCCGAGCGTCTTGCCGAACACGTCGGTTCCCAGGAGCATCAAGGGGTCCCAGCCCTTGTATTTTCCGCCGCGCATGCAGGCGTCGCCCTCGACGACGCGCCGCGCCGCCGCCATCAGCAGGGCCCACGTGAAATCCGCCGTGGACTCGGTCAGCACGCCGGGCGTGTTCGTCACGCAGACGCCTCTCGCTTTGCACGCGGGGACGTCAATATGGTCGTAGCCGACGGAGAACGTCGAGACCGCCTTCAGCCTCGGCGCGGCCGCGAGCAGCTCCGAGTCGATCTTGTCGGTGAGCAGGCACAGAAGCCCGTCCTTGTCCTTCACGCTCTTGAGCAGAAGCTTGCGCGGGATCGCCGTCTGCTTGTTGTAGTGCTCGATCTCGAAGTGCGGCTTCAGCAGGTCGAGGCACTCCTGCGGGACGCGGCGCGTGACGAGGACTTTGGGTTTGGCCATTCTGTTGATTGTAGCTTTACCGGACGCCGGGCCACTCCAGCCAGAGATCGGTCATGGCCCGCCGCAGATAGGGAATGGAGTTGTTGCGCCACGCGTTCACGTGCGAGAACCGGAAGTACACCATGCAGCGTATCGGGGAAGAGAGATTGCGCCCCCGGTCATGGGCGAGCTGAAAATGGAAGAGGACGACATCGCCCTTCTTGCCCGTCACCTGCTCCGGCTCCGGCAGCTTGATGGATTGCACCAGGCGGGTTTTCCAGAATCCGGTGCCGCTCTTTTTGACGAGCCCCGCGATCTGACGATGGGATCCGGGGAAGACGGTCAAATTCCCCATGTCCTTTCTCGGCAGATCGCTGAGAAGTATGCCGGCGCACATGGTGAATCTCTCGATCGCCTCGGGGTTGTTCTTCGAATACATGCCGTCGATGTGCGCGTGGACCTCGCCGTCCGTCTCGTCGTTTTCCGCCGGGAAGCGAAGGGCGATCTGACCCTGCGACGGGCGTTCGACCTGGCCCGCGCCGAGCAAGGACTCCGCCAGAGCCCAGAGAGGGCTTTCGTACAGCAGCGACATGATCGCCGGGGTGTCGGAACGCTCGGATAGATAATCCACGTCGTCGGCGTACGCGTCCTTCGTCGGGTGGCTGCCGGTCCCCAGACGGTGGTTGATCTCGCGCATCGCGGCGTCGAGCCGCGGCTTCGGCACGACGCCGGGGACTACGACGTAGCCGTCATCGAGAAGGCGCCGCTTCCGCGCCCTGCTGAGCTTCATGGCCGAAGTGTAGCCGGACGGCGCCGCCTGTCAAGTCATCCTCGAAGTGCTAAAATACGCTGTGGCGCTCCAGATCGGTTCCCTCCGCCTTTCGTCGAAAATCATACAGTCCCCCCTCGCCGGCTGCTCCGACCTGCCTTTCCGGCTGATCGGACGCGAAAAAGGCCTGGGCTTCTGCTTTTTGGAAATGGTCTCGGCGCAGTCGCTCACGCGCGAAAACGCCAAGACGCGGCGCATGCTCAACACCCTGCCCGAGGACAAGCCGCTCGGCGCCCAATTGCTCGGCTGCGACCCGGACATGATGGCCGAGGCCGCGCGCATTCTCGAGGAGATAGGCTTCGACCTCATCGACATGAACCTCGGCTGTCCCGTCAAGAAGGTCGTCGGCAACGGCGAGGGCTCCGCGCTTCTCATGGACCCCGCCCGGGCGGAAATGGTGTTCCGCGCGGTGCGCAAAGCCGTCAAGGTGCCCGTCACGATGAAGACGCGCAAGGGCTTCAAGGACCCGTCGGGCGACGAGGCCGTCGAGCTCGCCAAACGCGCCGAGGGCGCGGGCCTGTGCGCCGTCACGATCCACGGCCGCACGCAGGCCCAGGGCTACTCCGGCAGGTCGGACTGGGAAGCCATCGGCAAGGTCAAGCGCGCGGTCAAGATCCCCGTCATCGGCAACGGCGACGTGCTCACGCCCGCGGACGCGGCGCGGCTTCTCGAGGTTTCCGGCTGCGACGGCATCATGATCGGGCGCGGCGGCCTCGGCAACCCGTGGATCTACCGCAACCTCGACGACGTGATGAACGGCCGCCGCGACGCGGCGTACGTCCCGACGGTGCCCGAAAGAAAGGAGACCCTGCTCAGGCACTTCGCGCTCGAGCGCCGGCTCCTCGGCGACCGCCAGGCCGCGCTGAACATGCGCCGCATCACGGTCTGGTACTCCCAGGGCCTGCCGCACAACAAGATCATGCGCGTGGGAGTCTGCTCGACGATGGATTGCCCGGAGATCGCGCGGCTGATCACGGAGTTCTTCGACGCGCTTCCCGCCGACGCCCCGCCCCCGTCCGTGCCGATATTACTGGCCGAATAGGTGTCAGGCCTGCCGATCGGACAGTATTCAGATTGGAAGACGCCCTAGAAATACTGTCCGATCGGCAGGCCTGACACCAGTTCTACAGGTTGGGGGCGGCGGCGAAAAGAGCTTCCGGCGTGTCGCCCATCTTGAAGCGCGTCTCGAGCCAGAGCCGGCGCGCGATGTAGGCGAGCGGCCCGATCGAATGCACGTGCCGGGCCGCCGGCCGCAGGCGTTCGGGCAGCAGCGCGATGCGGCCGCGCGCCTTGAGGCGCCGGGAGAACTCGAGGTCCTCGAGGACCGGGAACGCGGGGAAGCCGCCGACGGCCTTGTAGATTTCGGGCGTCGTGCAGATGCCGTGATCGGAGGAGGCCAGCCCCGAGCGCACGCGCGCGTTGGACCACATCGACAAAGCGGAGAGCCCCAGGCCCGCGCCGTACGAGACCGAGAACGCGGTGGCGGCCAGGCCTTCCGTCGGGGTGGTGAGCCAGTAGTGCTCCAGCGCCTGCTGCCAGTTCCCCGGCGGCTGGGCGTCGGCGCGCAGGAAGAAGAGCAGGTCGCCCGTCGCCTTTTCCGCGCCCGCGTGCCACTGCGCGCCGCGGTTCGGCTTGCCAAGGTCCACGACCTCGTCGGCCCACCCGCGCGCGGCGTCCACCGTTCCGTCGTCGGATCCGCCGTCGATGACGATGACTTCCATCGGGCTCGTCTGGGACACCTGACGCAGGCGCTTCAGGGAAGAGCCGATCTGCGGGCCCTCGTTGTAGGACGCGACGATGACGGAGAATTTCACTCGGCGTCCAGCGGGCGGAACGCGAGGCCGGTCGCGATCTTCGGGTAGAAGAAGGTCGACTTCTGCGGCAGGAGGCCGACGGCCTTCGCCGCGCGCCGCACCTGCGCCACGGTAAACGGCTTGACGAGCACGGCCGCGCCGCCCGCCGCCTTCGCCTTCTTGACGGCGAGCGCCGCGTCGGGCGTGTAGCTCATCGCGTCGGGACGAACCTGCGACAGAAGGTTCGCCCCCAGCCACTCGACCGCGAGCCCGCTCCTGCAGCCGCGGGGCTTCGGCTCGCCGAAATGGAAGCCGTTCTCGATCAAGCCGAACGCGTAGGGGTTCTTCGATTTGGCGACGAGCGCCTCGAGCGCGCCGAGATTCCGGGCCTTCTTAAGGGAAGCGAGCGCGCCCGCGCGCTTGAGCAGGCTGACCCCGGCGATGCGGTGCGTGGGGAGCACGACCAGGCCGGCGTCCTCGTCGGGCACGAGGTAGGTCAGCACCGCGTCGGTGCCCGGCCCCTTTGTTTTGGCGTGATGGTCGCGGCTCACGGAATAGCGGTGGTGTCCGTCGGCGATCAATATGGAGCGCGGCGCCAGCGCCTTGCGGATCGCGGCGACGAGCTTCGGCTCATCCACGACCCAAAGCCTGTAATCCACCCCCGCGTGGGACCTCCCCGCCGCGTCGGGCCGGCCCTTCATGCCCGCGGCGATGGCGCGGCGCGCCGCGCCGGACGGATCCGCGAACACGCCGAAGATCGGGCTGATGTTGACGCCGACGGCGTCGAGCATCTTGAGGCGATCGACCTTCGGCTTGGCCAAAGTTCTTTCATGAGGGATGATCGCTTTCGCGGCCTTCGGGGTCGCCCCCAGCGCGGAGAGAATGCCGCGGCGCACGCGCTTCTTTCCGTTGAGCGTGTAGCGCTCTTCAATCGCGTAAAACGCGGGCCGGGGATCGCGCGCGAGCGTCCCATCGACGGTCCAGCGGCGCCAGAGCGCCGCCGCCCGTTCGTATTTGGCGGGCGGCTCGCCCCGGGGCAATTCCAAATGGACCGCGTTCGCCATTCGCCGCCGCAACGCGGCGGCCAGCTCCGGCCCGATCACGTCGTAAGGGGGGCACAGCGCGGAGTTCAGCGTCGGGGAGGAGTATCGAACACCGCGGAAAGGTCGGACGTCAGCCATAAGTCATCATCCCGTTTCCGTGCTCTCATTGTCAAGCCGCTCCTAGGGCGGTAGAATGAAGGTCTTCATGCGCGTCCTCGTCTTCGGCGGCACTTTCGATCCTCCCCATCGCGGCCACGCCGCGCTCCTTCTCGCCGCCGCGAAAAAAATACGTCCCGACAAGATTCTGATCGTTCCCGCATACCAGGCTCCGTTGAAAGGCACGCCGCAGGCAAGCTCCAAAGATCGTCTGACCATGGTCCGTCTGGGCATTCTCGATCCGTTGCCGTTGAAATGGCGGAAGATCAGCCGTTTAGACGCGCGCGAAGCGCGCGCGCGCCGCCGGGTTTTCACCGTCGAGACGCTCGGCGCGCTCAAAGGAGCCGACCTCCACTTCGTCTGCGGCCAGGACTCCGCCGTCTCTTTCCCCAAGTGGAAAAATCCTTCCCTCTTGAAGTCGTCGGCGACCTGGTGGTACGGGGCTCGTCCCGGAGCATCAATCCGTCCTTCCACGCACTTCCGTACGGTGCCGGGAAGGTTCCCCTCTATTTCTTCAACAGAAATCCGTTCGCTGCTGGCGCTCGACCAGGATTGCTCCAAGGAGCTGTTCCCCGCCGTTTTGTCGTTCATCCACGATCGCCGTCTTTACGGCAAAAGGATGGTGGCTCGTTTAAGCACGACCCTGTCCCCGAGCCGCTACGAACATACCCTCAATGTCGCGACCCTGGCCGAATCCCTGGCTCGGCGTTGGGGAGCGGACCCCGTCAAGGCCCGCCTCGCCGGGCTTCTTCACGACGCGGGCCGGCGTTATTCCCCGCCTGAATTGGCGCGCTACGCGCGCCGCCGCCGTCTGGCCGTTCCCGAACGAGCGGCCATCCTCGCGCTCGCCCCCATGCTCCTTCATTCGTACGTCTCCGAGGATCTGGCCCGGCGCGAATTCGGCGTTTCCGATCACGAGGTTCTTTGCGCCATCCGGCGCCACACACTCGGCGACCGCCGTTTGGGCCTGCTCGACCGCATCCTATACGTCGCCGACGCCTGCGCCTACGATCGGACCCACGCGACCTCCGCCGCCACCCGCGCCCTCGCCTTCGTCGATCTGGACGCGGCCCTCAAGCGCTGCGTTTCCGAAAAACTCGTTCACGCCGTCTCCCGCGAAGCCTGGCTCCACCCCCTCACCGTCAACCTATGGAATTGCCTCGCGCGGCTCTGAACATCCAGCGAGGGCTCGCCCTCCTCATGCTCGCCGCCGTTCTCGGCGTCGCCGTCGTCGAGCGCGGGTCGCCCTTCGCGTCCCGGGTCAGGGCCTCCAAGCCCTGGCCCTTTTGGCTGTCCTTGCGGGAGCCGGGCCGCGCCGGCGCCCATGGCGCCGCCGCGTATCTGGGGGTTTATCATCCCGCCCGCCGCATCCTCGTCCTGATCCGCATACCCGAAACGACCAGGCTGCAGGGCAAGCTCACCGCCGCCCGCGCCTACGCGGACGCGCTGCGCGCCACCGACGACGAGGCGTCGGCGTCGCGCGCCGTCGAAGACCTCGCGCAGATAAAAATATCGGCGTTATCGTTGGAGCCGATTTCATGGGAGGGCGCCGGCCGCCTGGCCCTCGAGCTCGAGGCCGGCGAGGAGGACGACGAGCCCGCCGTCGCCGCCGCGCGCGCCCTCAAGGCGCGCGGCCGCTCCCCGCGCGCGCTCTGGTCGCTGGCGCGCCGCGCCGCCGCCGGCCTCTCCCGCGGCGACAGGGCCGCGGCGGACGCGCTCCTCCTGACCCTCGAGCTCCGCCGGACCCCGCTCGAGGGCCTCGAGCCCGCCTTGCTGCCCGAGGACGCCGCCGCTCCCGCGTTCCTGGCGCACGCCTTCGCGCCCGACCCCGAGCCGCGGAGCGACGACAAGCCGATCGTCGTCGAGGTGCTCAACGGCACCGGCTCCGCGGGCCTGGCGGCTCAGGCGGCGAAAGTTCTAAGATCAAAGGGTGTGGACGTGATGGCGCTCGGGCAGGCCCCGCGTCCGCGTTCGCGGACGGTTGTCTATGACCGGACCGGCGATTTCGACCGCGCCGCGCGCGTCCGCGCGGCGCTCGGCTGTCCGACGGCGATCGCGGCGACCCGCATCGACGCCTTGCGGGGCGTGGATGCGAGCGTCGAGCTCGGCGCCGACTGTAGTTACTAGGAGAAATCATGGAACTCGTCGAAATGCTGAAAGTCGCAGTGCAGGCCGGAGCCAGCGACATCCACATCGTCGTCGGAAAGCCCCCCCTCATGCGCGTCAGCGGCGAGATCGTCGAGATCGCGGGCTTCACGAAGATCAGCGCCGAGGAGTCCAAGCGCCTCATCTACTCGATCCTGTACGAAGAGCAGCGCGCCAAGTTCGAGGAGACCTGGGAGCTCGACTGCTCCTTCGCGGTGACCGGGCTCTCGCGCTTCCGCGTCAACGTGTTTTTGCAGAAGAACGGCGTCGAGGCCGTCATGCGCGTCATCACCTCCAAGATTCCGACCGCCGAGCAGCTGCGCCTGCCGAAGTCCATCACGGACCTCGCCGACCTGCCGCGCGGCCTCGTGCTCGTCACGGGCCCGACGGGCTCGGGCAAGTCCACGACGCTCGCCGTGATCATGGAGATGATCAACAACAAGTACGCGGACAACATCCTCACCGTCGAGGACCCGATCGAATTCGTCTACGAGTCGAAGAAGGCCATCTTCCGCCAGCGCGAGGTCGGACAGAACACGAAGTCCTTCAACGCGGCGCTGAAGTCGGCCCTGCGCCAGGACCCCGACGTCATCCTCATCGGCGAGCTGCGCGACCTCGAGACGATCCAGCTGGCCATTACGGCCGCCGAAACCGGCCATTTATGCTTCGGCACTTTGCACACCCAGGATGCGCCGTCGACGATCGACCGCATCATCGACGTGTTCCCGCCGCACCAGCAGGCCCAGATCCGCGTCCAGCTCGCCGTCGTGCTCGCGGCCGTCGTGTGCCAGCAGCTCGTGTCGAAGAAGGACGGCGAGGGCCGCATCGCCGCGCGGGAGATCATGATCATGACGCCCGCGATCTCGAACATGATCCGCGAGGGCAAGACGCACATGATCTACGGCGCGCTCGACACCGGGGCGAAGCACGGCATGATCCCGATGGACAAGTCGCTCGCCGAGCTCGTGCGCACCGGCATGATCTCCCCGGAGGAAGGCCTCCAGCGCGCCAACAACCAGGAAACCTTCAAGCAGCTGGCCGGCATCACGGGCCGCAGCGGCGCGTCGCTGATGTAAGCATGGGCGCCCCCGACCGCGTCGCCCTGCTCCGCTCGCTCGAGCTCTTCGATCAGTACCCCGAAGAGCGCCTGAGCGCGCTGTCCGTCTACCTCGAGCCGCTGTCGTTCCCCGACGCCGCGGAGATTTTCGCCGAGGGCGAGATCGGCGACGGGCTCTACTTCGTCCTCTCCGGCCGCGTGCGCGTGACCAAGCGCCTGGCCGCCGGCGGCCAGAAGGACCTGGCCTCGCTCGGCGCGGGCGACTGCTTCGGCGAGATGGCCCTGCTCGACGCGGTCGCCAGGTCCGCCGGCGCGTACGCGTCGGGCCCGGCGGAGCTGCTGCGCCTCAAGCGCGACGACCTCAAGAACTGGCTTACGGCGGATCCGAACCTGGCGATGCAGTTCTTCGCCGAGCTCGTGCAGGTCCAATCGCGCCGCCTGAGGCGGACCTCCGCGGAGCTCGCCCTGCTCTACGACCTGTCGAGCCTTCTCGTCGAGCCGGCGGCGAGCCCGGTCTCGCTGCTCGAGCGCGCGCTGGGCCGAGTCCTGCCCCATCTCGACGGCGACTGGTCGGCCTGCGCCTACGCCTACAATCCCTATAACGAGGAGATGGACCTCGCCGGCGCCTCCGGGAAGGAGGCGTTCGGCCTCGAAGCCGCCGTCCTGCCCCCGAAGACGGCTCCGGAGCAGGCCTGGACGGACGGGCGCACCTTGACCCTCGTCCTGCGCTCCCCGGCGAAGCTCCTGGCGACCTTGCGCCTGCGCGCCGCCGCCGCTCCCGACGAGGGGCGCCGCGCCGAGACCGCCCGCACGATGTCCGCCGTCGCGCGCCTGCTCACCTCGGCGCTCGAGAATCTCGATTTTCGCGCCGACGAGGCGCTACGCCGCCGTCTCCAAACGAGGAACAATGCCCAAAGCTTTTAAGACGATCGCCATCGCCGCCGCCCGCGCCATGAACGAAAACAAGGCCGGGGACATTCTCGTGCTCGACGTCAGAAAGACGAGCCCGCTGTCCGACTACATGATCATCGCGACCGCGCTGTCGCGGCCGCATCTCGAGTCCCTCGAGGACAAGCTCGCCGAGGCGCTCGAAAAGTCCGGCATCCGCGTCCACCACCGCAACCGCCCGCAAAGCGACCTGTGGCGCGTGCTCGATTTCGGCGGCCTCATCGTCCACCTGATGGTCGAGGAGGCGCGCGAGCTGTACGCGCTCGAGCGCCTGCACGACGGCGCGAAGGAGCTGGCATGGCGGAACTGACCGAAATTCTGGCGCAGACCGCGCGCCTCGGCGCCAGCGACCTGCACCTCGTCGTCGGCAAGCCCCCGATGGTGCGCCGCCAGGGTGTCATCGAACCTCTCCCGGGCCTGCCCGAGCTCAAGGCCGAGGAATGCGAGCGCATGATCTACTCGGTGCTCACCGAGGCCCAGCGCGCGAAGTTCGAGGAGGCCTGGGAGCTCGACGGCTCGGTCTCGCTACCCGGCGTCTCCCGCTTCCGCCTCAACGTCTCCCGCCAGAAGAACGGCATCGCCGCCGTCTTCCGCGTCATCTCGGCCAAGATCCCGACGCCGGCCGAGATCGGGCTCATGCCCTCGATCGCGAACCTGATCGACCTGCCGCGCGGCCTCGTCCTCGTCACCGGCCCCACGGGCTCGGGCAAGTCCACCACGCTCGCCTGCCTCATCGAGCAGATCAATCTGAAGTACCCGAGAAAGGTACTGACGATCGAGGATCCGATCGAGTTCGTCTACGAAGACAAGCAGTCGCTCATCCTCCAGCGCGAGATCGGCTCGACGACGAAATCCTTCTCCGAGGCCCTGCGCCACTCGATGCGCCAGGACCCCGACGTGATCCTCATCGGCGAGCTGCGCGACCTCGAGACGATCCAGCTCGCGATCTCCGCCGCCGAGACCGGCCATCTGTGCTTCGCCACGCTCCACACGCACGACGCCGCGACCACCGTCGACCGGATCATCGACGTGTTCCCCTCAGGCCAGCAGCAGCAGGTGCGGGTCCAGCTCTCGACGGTGCTCCAGGCCGTCGTCTGCCAGCAGCTCCTGCCGCGCAAGGGCGGCGGCGGCCAGGTCTGCGCGCGCGAGTTCATGAAGGTCACCAGCGGCATCGCGAGCTTGATCCGCGAATCGAAGACTCACCAGATCTACGGGGCGGTCGAGGCCGGAGCCAAGCACGGCATGATCACGATGGACCAGTACCTCGCCTTCCTGCTCAAGCAGGGCCTGCTCGAGGTCGACGAGGCCCTGGGCGCCGCGCACGAAGCGGAGACCGTCAAGCGCCTGGCCGGCATGGAAGTCGCGCCGCACTCCGGAACGAACGCATGATCATCGCGGCCCTGCGCAAAAAGCTCGCCTATGAGGCCCGCAAATGGGCCGAGGCCGCCGGCGTCCCCCTTCCCGAGAACCTCGCGGTCAACGCGCCGCCGGCGCACGTCAAAGCGGACCTGTGCCTGCCGTGGCCGCTGGCCGCGGCGAAGGCCGCCAAGAAGAACCCGCTGGAGCTGGCTAAATCGTTGGCCGAGCATCTTTCCAAAGTTCCCGAAATCGAAAGCGCCGTTTCCGCGCCCCCCGGCTTCGTCAACATCATGATCAAGCAGACGGCGCTGTGCGCCAATCTGAAGGCCATCACGCTCTCCCCGAAAACCTACGGCGAAGACGAGGGCGGACCCAAGACGAAAGTTTTGGTCGAGTTCGTCTCCGCGAATCCGACCGGCCCCCTGCACATGGCCTCGGGCCGCGGCGCGACCCTTGGGGACAGCCTGGTGCGGATCATGAAGCGGCTCGGCCGCCAGGCGGCGGCCGAGTACTATGTCAACGACGGCGGCGACCGCGTCATCCTGCTCGGCGAGTCGATCATGGCCCGCTACAAGCAGTCGAAAGGCGAGAGCGCCGCGGTCCCCGAAAAAGGCTACCAGGGAGAGTATCTCGTCGACCTCGCCGCCGCCGCCCCCGCCGGCCACGATGGATGGGACACTTTGGCCTGGGGCCGCTATGCGATGGACACCTTGCTCGCCTCGCATAAGGACGACATGAGGGTCTTCGACGCGCATTTCGACCGCTGGTACCTGGAGAGCGAGCTGTTTTCCTCCGGCGCCGTGACGAAGACGCTCGAGTTCCTCAAGGGCCGCGGCATGGTCTTCGAGAAGGACGGCGCCGTCTGGCTCGGCACGCAGGCCGCGGAAGGCTCGACCGACGACAAAGACCGGGTCCTGATCAAGAACACCGGCAAGCCGACCTACTTCCTCCCCGACATCGCCTACCACAAGGACAAGTACGACCGGGGCTTCGAGCGGGTCATCGACATCTTCGGCGCCGACCATCACGGCTACGTCCCGCGCATGAGGGCCGCGATCGGCGCGCTCGGCAAGCCGCCGGAAAGCTACCACGCGATCGTCCACCAGCTCATCCATCTTTTCCGGGGCCAGGAAGCGGTCAAGATGTCCAAGCGCGCGGGCACCTTCATTCCGCTTCGCGAAATCATCGAAGAAGTGGGCAAGGACGCCTGCCGCTTCTTCTTCGCTCTGCGCACGCCCGACAGCCACCTGAACTTCGACCTCGAGCTCGCCAAGAAGCAGTCGAGCGAGAACCCGGTGTTCTACGTCCAGTACGTGCACGCCCGCATCTGCTCGATCTTCCGCAAGGCGGCGGAGGCCGGTCTTTTCCCGCCGGATTCGCAGCTGCCGATGCCGAACGCGCGCTATTTAGGCGCTCCGGAGGAGCGCGCGCTGCTCAACAAGCTCGCCTGGCTGCCCGAGGTGCTCCTCGACTGCGAGCGCCTGCTCTCCCCTCACCCGCTCGCGAACTACCTGCTGGAGCTGGCCGGCCTGTTCCATCCCTTCTACGAGAAGTGCCCGGTCGTCTCCGCCGAGGACCCGGAGCAGGGCAAGGCGCGCCTGCTGCTCATCGCGGGCGTGCGCGACGCCATCCGCGAAGGCCTGGATCTGCTCGGCGTCGCCGCCCCCGAGCAGATGTAGGTGTAGGGGTCAGGCTTTCCGATCTTGCAATTCGTCCTTAAGTCAGCCCTGTAGCCGAATTGCAAGATCGGAAAGCCTGACCCCTATCCTCCCTAGCGGTGGACGCCGCGCGGCCGCTCGAGCAGGCTCGAGACCATGCGCAGGAGCCGTTCGGCGGGGCAGGGCTGGCGCACGCAGAATCGCGCGCCTTGCGCGAGCGCGCGCTCGGCCAGCGGGGCGAAATCATCCATGGCGCTCGTGATGATCACCTTCGTGGCCGCTCCCGCCGCGCGCAGCTCCTCCAGGATTCCGAGGCCCGTCACGCCCGGCAGGAACTGGTTCAAGATCGCGATGTCCGGCTTCGTGACCTTCGCGAGCGCCGCGGCCGTGAGGCCGTCGTAGGCGCGCGAGACGCGGTAGCCGGCCGCCGTGAAAAGGTAGCCGTAGACGTCGGCCAGGTCGCGCGTTTCGTCGGCGATCAGTATTCGGGGCTTCACCGAAAAATCGTGTTTTCTCATGCCCTCAGTGTATCAGGCGTCGAGGAATACACAAGGCCCAGTCAAGAAACTGTTACACCGGATTTTCGAGATCGAGGCGCAAGCCGCCGAGGCCGGCGCGCGCGAACAGGTTGTAGATCGCGGACACCGCGAGCACGACGCCGTCCATCAGCACCATGTAGAAGAGGCTGAAGCCCGCGGTCGCGAGCGCGCGCATGAGCGGCGAGAGCCCCGCGCTCGGGGCCGCGAGGAAGGTCACCACGCCGCCCAAAAGCCCGAAGACGGCGAACACGCCGGACAGCGCGGGCTTCGTCGCGAGAAAGACCGCGACCCCGCAAACGGCCGCGGCGGCCGCCGCGACGGGCAGCCGCCCCGACCGCGCCGCGAACAGCGCGACCGCCGCGGCCGCGAGGGCGAGCCCGGGGACGACGGGCGTCTTGAGCCAGAACGGATCGACCCGCTTGATGCGATAGCGCACTATTTGCCCGCGACCGGCACGGCGGCCGCGCGCAGGGCCTCGAGGGCCTGAAGCGGACGCACGACGAAAAACGGCTGGTCGATCGGCACGCCGGGAGGCAGCTTGTCGAGCGCCATCGGCGTCGAGCTCTGCACGAGAGCCGCCTTCAGGCGCTGGGCCGCCTCGATCGGATTGGGCACGAGCGTCATCTGGCCCATGTCCTGGACGAGCAAAGCGGTGACGCCCGTCATGGCCGGCGTCGCCATCGAGGTGCCGCTCATCGCGGCGTACTCGGGAACGCTCTTGCCGAACGAAAACGGCGACTGCGGCATCGTCGAGACGATGTTCGAGCCGGGCGTCATGAACACGTCCTTGACCACCGTGGTCAGCTTGCGCGCGTCGAAGCGCTTGCCGAAGGTCGTGAAGTCGGCCATGCGCCCCGCCGAGTCGAGCGAGCCGACCGTGATCGCCGAGGGCGCCGAAGAGGGCGAATCGATGCCTCCGCTCATGTTGCGCGAGTTTCCCGCCGCGATGAGGAAGATCACGCCCTTGCTCGCGTACTCCTCGACGACGCGCGAGAGCTGGCTCGAGGGGCCTTCGCCGGAGCCGAGGCTCATGTTGATGACCTGGTTGCCGTCCTTGACGGCGCGATGGATCGCGTCGATGATGGGCTGCTCCGGGTTCTCCCGGAGGGCGTCGTTGCCCTCGTCGCCGGCGAACACCGCGTAGCCGCGCAGCTCGGCGTCCGGCGCCAGCGCGTGGATGATGCCCGAGACGTGCGTGCCGTGGGAGCCGACGGCGCCCGCGCCGCGTTCGGCGGTGAAATTGACTCGCGCCTTGACCGCCCCGTCGAGCTCGGGATGCTCGGCGATGCCCTCGTCGATGACCGCGACCTTGACGCCCTTGCCCGTCAGGCCCTGCTTCCACAGGTCCTGCGCGCCCATGCGCCAGACCAGGTCGCCCATCGGAAAGGCCTTGATCAGGTTCTCCTGCTGGTCCGGGGTGAGCGGCGTCCCGTTGACGCGGTCGAGAACGCGCAGCAAGCCGGGAAGGCCCGACGCGAGCGGGGCGTACGGCTCGTCCTTCCCCTCCAGGCCCGGAGCCGACGGCTTCAGACCGGGACCGGCCGCGACGGGCTTCTTCTCCTTGCCCGGCTCGGGAACCGCGTCCAGATCGAGATAACGATGCGAACGCTGCTTCTCCAGATTGTTCAGAACCGCCAAGGCGTCGGCGGAATCCTTGCGGCGGACGGGGTCTCCGTCCTTGAGCGCGGCGGCCGCTTCGGCCTCCAGTTGAGCCTTGTAGCCCTGGAGCATCGCGGCCGGATCGGGACGCGCCTTCATGGCCGGAGACCCCAGCGGCGTCTCGCCGCCGCGCGGCGCCGCGAACAAAAGCAGGCGCGCGCGGTCGAGATCGGTCTGGGCGATGTCGGGGGCCTGATGATGGAACGCCTGGCCGTAGGCGTGGTCGATCAGGTTGAGGGCCTGCCCGGTCCGCTCGACGCCGAGCTTGGCGACCTGATCGGGCTTCGACGCGAGAATCGAGTGCATCATCATCCCGTAGTAGGTCGCGTCGCCGGCCGGATTGTACAACCGCTTGCCGTCGACGCTCGGCGGGAAGCCCCAGGCGGCCAGCGCCGCGCCGGCCTTCTGACGATCGACGCGCGCCGCCGAGGTGAACGAGGACAGGCCCTTCAGGATCGGAGCGAACATCTCCTGCGGCACGGCCTCGGGCGACTTGGAATAAAACAAAACGCCGTCCTTCCAACCGATAGCCGCCTTCTCGAGATAGCTCTTCGGGATCAGGCCCTTGTCGGCGCCGTCCGCGCGCGCGAGGCCCCCGTCCTTCTGGACCTTCCAGCCGATCTTTTCGAGCGCGGCGGCGGTCGCGGCCGAAACGACGACGCCGGGCTCGGCGTCGGGCCCGAGAGCCTTCGCCTTGACGGCCGGCAGGTCGGGGATCGGCGCGGTTTCGGTGCCGGCATAGGCGCCGAGGGGAAAGCCAACGAGGCACAGCATGAGCAAGAGGCGAGGGGTCAGCATCGAGGGGTCCTCCGACGTCTTCGCCAGTGTAGCCCCGGCATGTGGACCTGTCAAGGGAGGGTTAAGACCTACAATTATTACAGACAGAGCGCTTCCGCATGATAGAATGGGCAAGGCCGGAATCAAAGGAGTCGAACCATGAAAAGCATGCAGGCCGTCATCGCCGTGATTCTGGTTGCTCAAATGGCGGCCGCGGCGCAAGTCGAAGCCGTGTGGAAGAAGTATAAAGGGCCCGACGGCGCCTTCACCATCGAGATGCCCGCGCGCCCGAGTTACGAGAAGGATGTACAGACCAGCGCCGCGGGCACGCCTTATACGGTTCACACGTACAGCGCGGCCCTGAACAAAGCCGTTACTTTTTCCGCGTCGGTCAAGACCTATCCCGCGGATATGGACGTCTCGGATCCCGAGAAGATGTTTAAAGCCATCTTGGCGGCCGATAAGGAGTTTTTTACCGGCGGAGAATGGAAGGGAACGTGGATGAAGTACCAAGGGTTTCCGGCCATCGAGTCGACCGGCACGAACGCGGGGATCGTCTCTCGAACGCGCTTCGTGATCCGGGGCCAACAGATGTTCATCGTGAAGTACTTCGCGATGGACGGCGAAGCCCCCGCGGCCGACGTGGACCGGTTCATGGAGTCCTTGATCATCCTCTGACGCATCCAGCGGGACTCCGCTTGACGAGCGGGCGCCCAGGTTCTACACTGTCTCCATGAGCTATTCCCCCCCGGGCCTGATGTCCTCCGCCGAGATCGAATCCCGCACCTTCATCCAGAAGGTCTACGCCTGGATGAGCCTGGGGCTCGTCGTCACCGGCGCCTGCGCCCTGTACATGGCCTCCGACCCGCGGATGATCATGGCGCTCATGCAGAACAAAATCCTCTTCTACGGCCTGATGGCCGCCGAGCTCGGCCTCGTGATCTTCCTGTCCGGCTGGGTCAGGACGATGGAGATCGGGACGGCGCGCTTCGCCTTCCTCTTTTACGCGGCGCTGACCGGCGTCACGTTGTCGACGATCTTCCTTATCTACACGAGCGGCTCGATCGCGACGACGTTCTTCCTCACCGCGGGCATGTTCGGCGCGATGAGCGCCTACGGCTACGTGACGAAGACCGACCTGACCTCGATGGGCAACTTCGCCATGATGGGCCTGCTCGGGATCATCCTCGCCTCGGTCGTCAACTGGTGGGTCAAGAGCACGGCCGTCGAGATGGCGGTCTCCTACCTCGGCATCCTGATCTTCGTCGGCCTCACCGCCTACGACACGCAGAAGATCAAGGCGATGAACGTCATCGGGAACTCGGGAACCGACGAGGACGGCAAGGAAGCGATCTCGGGCGCGCTGATCCTGTACCTCGACTTCATCAACCTTTTCCTGAGCCTGCTGCGCGCGACCGGCCGCCGCCGGGACTAGATTTACCGAACATTTAACCGCGCGAAATGAATTTTCGGCCGTGCCCGGTCACACTACAGGCATGAACGACCACTCGCGCGCCCGCTCGACCGACGCGTACACTTCTCCGCCCCGGAGCCGGAAGCCGGGTCGCGCGTCCGTTCTCGTCCCCGCCGGAGCGGGCGTCGCGGCGGCGGCCGCGGGCCTGGTCTGGTTTTTCTCCCCCGGGTTCTCCGCGCCGAAGGCCCCGGCCCCCCTCCCCGCCGCGCCGTCCGCCGAGCCCGTTCTCGCGATGCCGGAACGCCCCGCGGCGCCCCGGGCGCGAGCCGCCGCCGCGCCGGCCGCGCCGCTTCGCGCCGAGGCGGAGGCCGCCCCGGCGTCCGCCTCCTTCAAGCGGGACGCCGTCGAGCAGCCGGCCTGGGTCAAGGCCAAGGTCTCGCAGGCCTGGACCTGGCCGCGCCGCGTGGGGATACTGGACGAGGAGGGCACCGTCAGCCGCAAGCTCATCGGCTGGTTCCCCTCGAACGCCGCGGGCAAGACCCTTCAGTTCCTGCTGACGGCCGACCGCGTGGAGACGCGCCTCTACGAGGATGAAATCCCCGCGTTCGAGGCGCGCCGGGCGGCGGAGGCCGAGGCGCGCCGGGCGGCGGCGGAGGCCCTGGCCCGGGCGCAGCAGCAGGCGGCGGCTCTCGCTCAGGGACAGCGGCAGGTGGGCGTCAATCTTGAACAGATCCGCCAACGGGAGCGGGAGTCGCTGAGAGCGCAGAAGGGGGCCGCCGCCGTGCGCGACGTCACCGTCAACGGCGGTCCGGCCATGGCGGAATTCGTCTACGCCGGCGGCAAAAAGGAAGTCGTCCCCTACGACCCTCTCGTCTTCGACCTGAAAGATAAAGGAATCAAGACCACCACGAAGAAGGTCCTGTTCGACCTTTACGGCTACGGCAAGGCCGAGAAGATCCAGTGGATGAACGATCTCGACGAGGGCACGGGAATCCTCGTTTTCGATTCGAACGGCAGCGGCCGCTCCGGCAAGACCGGCTCGGAGGTGTTCGGCGACCGCACCGACCTCACCGGCGTCGGTCAGCCCGGCGGATTCGCCAATGGATTCGAGGCGCTGCACGGCCTTGCCCGGAAGGCCGTCGCCGAAGGCGTCCTGCACCAGGAAGTCCTCGACCGGGCCATCCTCGATTCCGACGCGCTGGCCGCCCTGGAGAAAGCCTACGGTCTCAGAATGAAGGTCGGCGGCTTCAACCACGAGGCCGTCTCCCTGGCCGAGGCGGGCGTCAAGGCCATCGCGCTGTCGCAGGCGCCCGCTCAGCGCGTCGCGGACTTCGACGACCAAGCCAATGATCTGCTCGTCCAGCCGGGCGCCGTCTTCCTGCGCCGCGACGGCACGACGGGGACCTACATGAACGTCTGGCTCAAGGCCAAGCTCGGGAACCTCGGCCTCAAGAAAACGGTCCTGAAGTAACGACCCCTAGGGAGCCGGATCCCGCTTGCAAACGATGGTGCCGTCCTCGGCGACCTCGAAGGACACGGACTTGGCGTTCGCGGCGCGGGCCTCGACGAAGTAGGACGCGTAGCGATCGAACAGTATCCGCTCGAGCTCGCGTATGCCGAACTTGCTGACGCGCATGTTCGCCTCAAGGGCCTGTATGATCAGCTCGGGCGCGACGAAATGCGTCTCGATGCCGTACTCCTGGCCGAGCTTGGCGATCTTGAGCAGCGAGATCTCGGCGACCTGCATGCCGACCAGCGGCTTGAAGAGATAGACCTTGTCCACGCGGCCGAGGATCTCGGGGCGGAAGGTTCCGCTCTCGGCCAGAAGGGTCTTGATCGCGTTCATGATGCGGGGATAGTCGGTGAGGCCCTGCACCGCCTTGCCCATGGAGTCGGCGAGGGAGTTGCTCGTCATGATGATCACCGACTGGGTGAAGTCCGCGGTCTTCCCGCTGCCCTGCTCGGTCAGGCGGCCTTCGCCCATGACCTGGAGCAGGAGATCGAAGATGACGGGGTGAGCCTTCTCGATCTCGTCGAAGAGCACGACGCGCTTGGGGTTGGCGAACATCGGCCGGGTGAGCTGGCCGCCCTGCTCGGCTCCGACGTAGCCCGAGGACGCGCCGGTCAGGCGCGACTTGCCCATCTCGGCGCTGGCGAGCTCGGAGCAGTCGAAGCGCAGAAGGGCCTGCTCGTCGCCGAAGAGATACTCGCAGATGGCCTTCGCCAGCTCGGTCTTTCCCGTGCCCGTGGGCCCGAGGAAAAGGAGGTTGCACACCGGCCGCGTGCGCTTGTCCTTCATCCAGCTCAGGCGTATGAGGCGCGCGACGTCCTCGATGATCTCGTCCTGCCCCTTCACGCGCGAGCGCAGGTGCGCGACGAGCTTCGCCTCGTCGACCGTGAATCGCTGGCTCTCCGCGTTGGAGGTCTTGAGCATCCCCTGGAGCTTGGTCCAGTCCGTCATCTTGGAAAGATCGCTCACCGTTTTCTCCTCATGGAAGGGTCCCTGGCCTGCGCCCGCGTCTAAAGATATCCTTCGAGAATCCGCCTCTCGCGATCGCGGCCCTCTTGGCCCCGAACATTTCCTCGATCGCGGTCGCGTCGCTGCCGCGAGTCGTGATGATCGGAGGCTTCTGCTTGCCCGTCACGGTCACGCGGGCGCCCTCATAGGCGACGATCTCCGGTTTCGCGTCGGCGCCGAGGCCAAAACTGCAATCCGAAAACCCGATAACGGCGTCGATCCAGGCGACGACCGGGCGACGGACGGAGGCGAAGAAGACACCCGTGAACTTCGCCTTGACCGGCCCGCGGATCACCGCGTCGACGACGACGCCGCTGAGGTGGCCTCCGTCGGCCGTGACGCGCGTGGGTTTATCGCCCTGCTCGACGATCAGCGCCGGGGCGGCGGCGTCAAAACTGACGAGATCGACATCGCGCATGGATAAAGTCGAGGCGATGGCGTAGACGCTCCCGCCCGGCTCGGTGCGCGGATTCTCCTGATCGGGGCGCCGTTCGATCCACAATTTTTCCAGATCGAGCGTTCCGTTGCGCACGCCGATCGTCGCGCCGCGTCCGGCCCAGATCACCTTGACGTCAATCGGATTCGAGCCGGCGCCGCGGATGCGCACGGACTTGTTCTGGACTTCGACGGGGCCGTCATAGGTTCCCGGCTTCACCAAAATGAGGTCGCCGCTGGCCGCGCTGAACGCCGCGTCACGCAGGCTCGAGGTGTCCACCCCCGCCATGCCGGGCGGGCCGACCATGATGACCCCTTTGCGCGCCGATACGACCCGATTGAGCGGCGCGGGCTGCGCCTGGACCTGCATGGCGGCCTGCGGCTGAGGGACGCCCATCAGGCGTCCGATCAGTCCGTTGATCATGCCGCCGCCGGAGCCGCCGACGATGCCCTGGGTGTTCCCGACGCCCGTGCCCGTGATGGTCATCTTCGGAGGAGACGAAGGATCGGCTCCGGCCGCCGGCCCTGTCTGGGCGGCCGGATCCGGGGGAGCGACCAAATCCAGCCCTGTCGCCGCGCCGGCCCCGCTGTAGGTGGCGAGATCGGAGGAAGACCTCGGCGCCGGCGTGATCGGGGCTTCCGCGCCGGGGCCCGAGGGCGCGGGGGCGGCCGCCGCCGGGACCGGAGCCGCGGCCTCGGCGGATTTGGCGGCCGCCGGAGCGGCGGGCGGCGGCGAAGCCGGGGCCGCGCCGCGGCGGGTCGACGCCGTGCCGAGGACCGAGACCACGCACGCCGTGCCCGCGATGGCGGTGAACAACTGGAACCAGGAGTCCTTGAGCAGCCTTTTCTTCACCGCCGCTCCGCCGCGAGCATCAAAGTCGCGCCGCCGGTGGACGGGTCGAAGCCCAGCGACACGGCGCTCGAGCCCTTTTTCCGGGCCTCGTCGAGGAGCGGGTCCATCAGGCGGCGCAGGCAGCGCGCGAGCTGGCGCACGCCGTACTCCCCGAACTCGGCGTTGAGCGCGACGGCGCGCGCGAGAAGCTCGGGCGACAGGTAGCTGACCTCGATGCCCTGCTCGCGCCACTGCTTGGCGATCTGCAGGCAGGCGATCTCGGCGATGTGGATGGGGGCCAGCGCGTCCATCAGCACGATCTCGCTGAAGCGGGCGAGGAAGGCCTTCTCGAAGCCGGCGTCCTTGATCAGAGCGTCGCGCGCGCGCGCCGCGAACGTGGCGGAATCGGCGGCTTTGAGCGCGCGCAGGCGCTCCGCGCCCGAGTTGCAGGTCGCGAAGAACACGCAGCCGCTGAAGTCCACCATCTTAGAGGACGCCTTGTCGCGGATGTGCCCGCCGTCGAGCGCCTCGAAGAGGCCGTGGAGCACGTCGGGATGGCACTTGTCGATCTCGTCGAGGAGCACGACGCGGTACGGGTCCTCGAGCAGCGCCCCGGTCAGCGAGCCCGTCTCCGCGCCGCCCGTCGCGCCGAGCAGGGCCTGGAGGTCGTACGGGTCCTTGAACTGGTTCATGCGCAGGATGACCGGCTCCTTCTCGGGCCACAGGGCCATCGCGGTCATCTGCGCGAGAAAGGTCTTCCCCGTGCCGGTGGGCCCGACGAGGAGGAAGGAGCCGAGGCTGCGCCCCGGGCGGGCGAGCTCGAGGCCGCGCTGGATCGAGTGCACGATCAGGTCCACGGCCGCGTCCTGGCCGCGCACGTTCTCCTTGATCCAGCTTCCGTAGTCGCGCAGCCGCATCTTGCGCAGGACCTCGTGGTCGATGAGGCCCTCGCCGCGCGCGGCCGCGTCGTCGCGCTGGACCGACCAGAAACGATAGATCATGCCGAGCGCGGCGATGGCGAATATCCAAGGCAGGGCCTCGGGCGCGCGCTGCTTCACCGACAACAAAGCGCCCCCGAGGGCCACGACGGCCATCATGATGAACAGCGGGTGCATGGAGCTTGATTTCACTTGTAGTCGACGGTCCAGGTGTCGCTTTCGCCCACGGCCATGTTGCGCGAGAGGATCGTCCCGGCCGAGGTCTGCAGGCCGAGCGTGACCCCGCCGTCGCCGTCGCGCACGGCCGTGACCGTGATCCGGTGCGACTCGCCTTTCTTGAGAGGAATCTCGAGCGTCGCCCCGGCGTGGCTCAAGGACAGGTACGACATGGGCACGCCGTCGACCGAGATCTGCACCACGTCGCCGTCCTCGGCGCAATCGTCGATGAGCCGCATCGAGAAGATCGACCAGCCGTCGGAGCGCACCGCCGTCCGGCCCTGGGGCGTCAGGACGGACTGGGGCGCGGAGGCCGCGGGCGAGACGAGCTCGGGCGGAGCGACGGGAAGCGGCGAGGAGGCCCGGTTCTCGACGGGAGCGCCCGGAGCGCCGGCGGCCGGCGCCTGCTGGACCGGCGCGGAGGGCGCCGTCTGGACCGGCGGCGCGCCGCCGGAGCCCATCGTCGTCGGGCCGCCGCCCATCGTGCCTGCCGCGCCGATCGCGGCGGCGGCCGCGGCGCCCTCGGATGAGCGCACGCGCTCGGTGGCCGCTAAGCTGACGTCGGCGTCGGTGACCGTGAGGACCTTGTCTCGCTGCGCGGCGGCGATCGCGATGGGCGCAGGCCCCGACGGCGGGCGGAAATGGACGGCCGTGCCGGCCAGCGCCCCGGCCGCGATCAGCGCGGCGAGAACCAAAACGCCGCGCCCCTTGCGCGGCGGCCGGCCCGGCAGCGGAACGTAGGCCTGCGCGCGGGACGCGTCGAGCCCTTGGGGCGCGGACGCCGGCTTGGGCGCGGCGTCGGATTGCGGCTTTTGCGGCTCAGGATCGGGTTGTTCGTTCATGGTCGACTCAGGAGGGCATAGTATTGAGGAAGGCCCCCGACTTGTCAACGCCTGATTCTCGATCTCGAGGGACTATCCTTGAGGATAGTCGCGCCTCGGACTCGCGCCGGCGCGAGTCCTTCGCAATCCGCGGTCTAAATCTCCTGGAACGACTCGGCGGCGGCGCCGATGGCGATGTTGAGGTCTTTCTCGGTGTGCGCGTAGGAGACGAAGGCCGCCTCCCACTGCGCCGGCGGCAGATAGACGCCGCGCTTGAGCATGCCGTGGAAGTAGCGCCCGTACGCGGCCTTGTCGGCCTTCATCGCCGACGCGTAGTCGGTGACCTCGCCCTCGAGGAAGAACGGAGTGAACATCGAGCCGATGGACTGGATGCGCAGCGGCACGCCCGAGCGCAGGGACACGCGCCGCAGGCCCTCGCACATGTAGTCGGCGAGCTGGGCCATGCGCTTGTACGGCGATTCGTCGCGCAGGAGGTCGAGCATCGCCGTGCCGGCCGCGACCGCGACCGGGTTTCCGGACAGCGTTCCGGCCTGGTACGCCGGGCCCTCGGGGGAGATCACCGACATGACGTCGCGGCGGCCGCCGTAAGCGCCCATCGGCAGGCCTCCGCCGATGATCTTGCCCAAGACCGTGAGGTCGGGCTTGATCTTGTAGATGGTCTGCGCGCCGCCGTAGCAGACGCGAAAGCCCGTGATGACCTCGTCGAACACAAGCAATGCCTTTTCCCGCTTCGTGATCCGTCGAAGCCCTTCCAAAAAACCTTTGGCCGGGAAGACCACGCCCATGTTCGCGGGAATCGGCTCGACGAAGATCGCCGCGATCTTGCCTTTGTTTTTCTTGAACGCGTTCTCGACGGCTTTCAGGTCGTTGAACGGCACCACGATCGTCGTCGCCGCGAAGGACTTGGGCACGCCCGCGGAGTCCGGCACGCCCAGCGTCGTCGCGCCCGAGCCGGCGGCGACGAGCAGGCTGTCGAAGTGGCCGTGGTAGCAGCCCGCGAACTTGATGATGAGGTCGCGTCCGGTGAACGCGCGCGCCGCGCGCGCCGCGCTCATGCCCGCCTCGGTGCCGGAGCTGGTCATGCGCATCAGCTCGATCGACGGGAAGGCCTTCTTGATGCGCTCGGCCAGGTTCACCTCGGCCTGGGTCGCGGCGCCGAACGTCGAGCCGCGCGCCATCGCGTCCTGCGCCGCCTTGACGAGCTCGCGCCGGGCGTGGCCGAACATCAGCGGCCCCCACGACAGGCAGAAGTCCAGATAGGACTTCCCGTCGTCCGCGAAAAGATACGCGCCGGAGCCGCCGTGCACGAACAGCGGCGTGCCGCCGACCGACTTGAAGGCGCGCACCGGCGAGTTGACGCCGCCGACGAGCGACTTGCGCGCGCGGGCGAAGATCTTCTTCATGCTCATGGGCTGGTTGTTTTTCAGGCGAGCCATCTGGCGGCCTCCAGGGCGTAGTAGGTCAAAATGAAGTCGGCGCCGGCGCGCTTGATGCACATGAGCGACTCGAGCGCCATCTTTCTCTCGTCGATCCAGCCGTTGGCGGCCGCGGCCTTGATCATCGCGAACTCGCCCGACACCTGGTACGCCGAGGTGGGCAGGCCGAAGCGGACCTTGACGGCCTTGAGCACGTCGAGATAGGGCAGAGCGGGCTTGACCATCACCATGTCCGCCCCCTCCTCGACGTCGAGCGCGACCTCGCGCATC
Source organism: Elusimicrobiota bacterium (assembly GCA_028714015.1). Lineage (GTDB taxonomy): Bacteria > Elusimicrobiota > Elusimicrobia > UBA1565 > UBA9628 > GWA2-66-18. The sequence goes on from JAQTNG010000004.1 coordinate 33,785, forward strand.
GCCTCGTTGAAGTTGGCCGGGTCCATCTGGTAGCCGGAGCGGTCGCCGAAGCTGGGCGGGCTCTCCGCCGCTTCGCGGAAAGGCCCGTAGAACGCGCTCGCGTACTTGGCGGCGTAGGCCAGGATCGGCGTGTCGCCGTGGCCGGCCCCGTCGAGGGCTTTGCGGATCGCCGCGACCTGGCCGTCCATCATGCCCGAGGGCGCGATGACGTCGAAGCCGGCCTTCGCCTGCGATACGGCCGTCTTGGCCGTGAGGGCCAAGGTCGGGTCGTTGAGCACCTTGCCGTCCTTGACGACGCCGCAGTGGCCGTGGTCGGTGTACTCGCAGAAGCACAGGTCCGCGATCATCAGAAGATTGGGGTGCTTGTCCTTGATCGCCTTCACGGCGTTCTGGACGATGCCGTTGTCGGCATAGGCGCCGGAGGCCTTCGCGTCCTTCTTGTCGGGGATGCCGAAGAGGATCAGTCCCGGTATGCCCTCGCGGACCGCGAGGTCGGCGGCCTTCACCGCCATGTCCACGGAATACTGGAAGTGCCCGGGCATCGACGAGATCGGGCGCTTCTCGCCCTTGCCGGGGCGTATGAACAGCGGAAGTATGAAGTCCCTGGCGGTCAGTTCGGTCTCGCGGATCAGGGAGCGGAGGACGGGGCTGGAGCGCAGGCGGCGCGGGCGCGTGGTTGGGAAGCTCATGAGGCGCATTTTACATCATGTCGGCGCATTCACGACTTGATGCCGGTCACGCCTGGTTTTCCCCCGACTTTCAGCGTTGCAAGTCGGGGGATGCCTCGAGAGGGGGCCAAAGGGCCCAATTTCCATCAGACTAATGCGTCTCCGGCGGCGCTGTTTGGCCCTATCCGCCCCTCCGGGGCGGGGGCTACAATCATCTGAGATGAGTATTCTCAAAAAGCCGCTGGCCAGCGTGGCCGCGGCCGTCCTCTTCATCTCCGCTCCGGGGCCCGCCTGCTATCAGGCGGCGGCGCAAAGCCTCGGCTCGGCGAGCAGGGCGGCCGAAGCGGCGTCCGTCCCGGCGACGGGAGTCGTGCCCGCGCTGGGGACGGCGGCGGGCCCCCCCTCGCTTGCGCCGTTGAGCGCCCCGACGCTCGGGCTTCCGGCCGCGGCCGTCCCCGCGCCCGTCCCTCTTCCCGCGATGGAGCCGGCGCGCCCGATCCCCCTCGCCGCGGCGCAAAAACCCCAGGCCGCGGCGCTGCCGGAATTGGCGAAGGCGATGGCGCCGGCCCGCGCGCAGGACATGCCCGGGCGATTGGACGCGCTCTACAGCGGAGGCGTCGCGAAAGCGAGCGCGGACGCCGACGCGGTCGCCGGGACTCTTGGACACATCGAGCCCAGCGGGCTCGAAGAGTCGTCGCGGCGCTTCTTCGAGGGCGCCGCGAAGGGGGCCTGGCGGGGCTACTTCGAGAAGCACGTCAGCGCGCTCGGCCTTCCCTACGACAACGCCCAGTGGCTCGAAACGCATGACCCCGGGGAAAAGAACAACCTGGGATTGGAGACGATGCCCGACGGCACGATCCGCTACGCGCCGACCTCGCCGACCAACATCGGCTACTACCTCACGGCGGTCGCGGCGGCGAAGTCCTTCGGCTGGATCTCGGACGCCGAGGCGCTCGCGCGCGTGCGCCGGACCCTCAAGACGCTCGGGCAGATGGAGAAATGGCACGGGCATCTTTACAACTTCTACGACGCGCGCACTTTGACGGCCACCAGCCGGTTCGTCTCGACCGTCGACTCGGGCAACCTGGCCGCCGGCCTCATCGCGGTCGGCAACCTTCTTCCGGAGATCCGCGGCGAGGCCCGGGCGCTCTCGGACGCGATGGACTTCGGCCCGCTCTACGATAAGGAAAAAGGCCTGCTGCTCGTCGGCTACGACGCTCAGAACAAGGCGCCGGACGCGAACCATTACGGCGACTATCTCTCCGAGTCGCGCCTCGCCTATCTCGTCGCCATCGGGCAAGGAAGCGTCCCGGCTTCCGCGTGGTCCCGCCTGGACCGGACGGGGAGCCTGGACGGCGGCGCCATGGATCACCTGGCCCCGCTGGCCTTTCTCGACGAGCCCGGCCATGAGGCCGATGTCCGGGCGCAGGCGAAAGACGCCGAAACGCTGAGCGGCAAATCGGTGTGGGGAAAGTCCGAGGCGGCCTATCTCGAGAAGGACGAAAACGGGCATTGGCATCATCGCTACGGGCGCTTCGGCGCGGCCGGGCTCGCCTCCAAGAAGTACGCTCCCGGCGGCGCGCGCAAAGAGAAGGTCGTCAGCCCCTACGTCAGCTTCCTGGCGCTCGCGGTTCCCGGCGTCGACGCCGGGGCGGTGAGGCGCAACCTCCGGAACCTGGCGGCGCTGGGCCTGCGCCGGCGCGACGGGGCGTTCCTCGACGGGGCGCAGAAGGACGCGGAGACCGGCAAGGCGCTGCCGATATCGCAGGTCTTCGCCAATCACCAGGGGATGTCGCTGGCGGCGTTGGCCAACTATTTGAAGGAAGGGATGATCCGAAAGGCGTTCTCGGGAGACGAGCGGATACAAAAGGCGCTCGCGCTGATCGACGGCAAGACCGCCGCGGGCGTCGAACGCAAGAAGGAAGGAGCCAGAAAGATCAACGGCCTCAACGGCGTGCCGGAGGCCCATTACTTCGGCGCGGGAAGCCTATTCGGAATGGTGACGAACTTCGGATCCGGATTCTTAAAGGCCACGGGCGACGTGGTGCGGTACGTCAACGAATATCTTGTCAACGCGTTCCGCGCCGATCCCGTCGAGCAGGAAGCCTGGGGCCCGTTCGTCTACGTCTCCGAAGACAAGGCCGTGTGGTCCACGGCCTATCAACCGACCCGCAGCGCCGATCCGGAGAAGCTCGAGGCGGAGTTCTGGCCCGGAGGCGCCACTTTGGGAAATTCCCAGCGCGGCGTGAGGTCGACGACGAGAATCTGGGCCGACTCGAGCGTGCAGGTGCAGGAGGTCACGCTCACCAACGAATCTCAGCATGACCGCCGTCTGGCTCTCACCAGCTTTCAGGACATGGCCCTTCAAAACGGCGGCGCGTATTGGGCGCATCCGGCTTACCAGAAGATCTTCATCCAGACCAAATATGACGCCGAAGCGGAGGCCATCTACGGCCTGCGGCGCGGCCACGCTCCGGGCGAGACCTGGCCGGTGGCCTTCTATTTCTCGGACGCGCCGGCCGGACCGGGCGCGTCCTTCGAGACCTCGCGCGAGGCGTTCCTCGGCAAGGGCGGGGCCCGCGCGCCCGACGCGCTCGCCGGCGGGACATTGACGGGCATGACGGGCGCGGTGATCGAGCCCGCCGCCATCCTCCAGCGGAGCGTGACGCTCAAGCCCGGAGAGAGCCGGACGGTGCGCTTCTTCACGGGCCTGGCGCAGGACGAGGCGGCCGCTCGGGCGACCATCGCGAGATACCGCGGCCTCGCGGCGACGAGCTTCGAGGGCTCGCGCCGGGAAGCGGTCCGCGCGGCGGAGAACGAAATCCTCGCGGCCGGGATCGCGCCTCGGAACCGCGCGAAGTGGGCCTCGGTCCGCTCCCAGCTGCTCTACCCGAAGCCCCGGCCGGTGGCCCAAGAGAGCGCGCCGCGCACGGGCCGTCCCGCCATCGCCTGGCGCGTCACCTCGGAAAGCGAGATCCCCGACGCGCTCGAGCTGATCTCGCTTCAGCCGTCGTGGCGGGAAAAGGGCGCCGCCGCCGATTTGGTCTTCCTGCTCGACATCGGCGGCGCGCTCGAAAAACAAAGGGTCAAAACCGCGCTCGAGGCGGCGACGACCCGGATCCTGCCGGGCTGGAACAGGACGACGCTCGAGGGCGTGCGCGTGCTCGACGCCGCGGAGATGTCCGCGGCGGAACGCAACGGGCTGGAGAGCAAAGCGTCGGTCCTGCTCGGCGTGGCGGCGCCGACCTCCGTCGCCTCGCCCGCTCCTCGAAGGGAACAGGGATCGAAGCGGGAGCCGGGGACGGGACCGCTGTTCGAGTTCGATTCGGCGAAGAACGAGGTCGTCATCTTCCGGCCCAAGGACGTCCCGGGAGTCTGGTCGCACGTGCTGGCGAACGGCTACGGGACGCTGAAGGACGGGGAGGTTCCCGAGGATGGAGGACCCCAGTACGCGCTCCTGCTCACGCAGAACGGCGGAGGGTTCGCGGCGAGGTGGGACGCGCAGGGCAACCGGACGACGGGGTTCACCGCCGACCCGAGCGTGGACGCGCCTGCGATGGCGTTCCACCTGCGCGACCTGGAGACGGGAAAGCATTTCTCCTTGACGCCGGGAGCCGACGCCTCGGGCGCGGCCGAGCACAAGGTCCGCTTCGGCCAGGAAGGCTACGCCGTGTTCGAGGCGGCGCAGAAGGAAGCGGGGCTCAAGGCGTCGCTCACGGCCTTCGTGCCGCCGGACTCGCCGGTCGCGTATCTGGTCGTCGACGTCGAGAACCTGCGGGACGGCCCCCGGCGCCTCGACCTGACCGGGCTGGTGGACCTGGCTCTCGGCGAAGGGCCGAAGCAGGCGAACCGCGCCGTGATCGTCTCGCGCGATCCCGCGACGGGCGCCCTGCTCGCCCGCAACCCCGACGGGAAATTCCCCGACGCCTCCGCCTTTTTCGCGGCCGTCTCGGGCCGCCCCTCCTCGTACGGCACGGACCGGGCCTCGCTGCTGGGGCTCGGCGGAGATCTCGGGAATGCGGCCGCTCTGTCCCAGCCGGAACTGCCGGGCGCCGAGGCCAGCTCGGGCAATCCGATGGCGGCGCTCCGGCTGCCGATCCTCGATCTGGCCAAGAAGGGCGACGTGACGCGCGTGGTCCTCGTGCTCGGACAGGGCAAGGACCGCGCGGAAGCTCTCGATTTAGTGGCGAAGATGCAAAAGGCGGGCGCGGGCGGCGTCGTCGCCTCGCTCGAAGAGACCCGCGACGCGTGGAAGAAGACGCGCTCGGCTCTACAGATATCCAGCCCCGAGTCCTCGCTCGACCCGATGATCAACGGCTGGCTGCCGCGTCAGGCGCTCAAGTCGCGCATGGAAGCCCGCTCCGGCTACCATCAGGCCAGCGGCGCCTTCGGCGGACGCGACCAGGTGCAGGACAGCCTCATCGGACTGCACCTCGACCCGATGATCACGCGCAACCAGATTCGCCTCGTGGCCCGGCGCCAGTTCCGCGAGGGCGACATACAGCATTGGTGGTTCCAGTTCCGCGGCCAGGAGAGCGGCTTCGGCGTCCGGACCAAGTTCTCCGACGACCTGCTCTGGATGCCCTACGCGCTGACCCAGTACCTGGACGCGACGGGCGACGAGTCGCTCCTGAAGGAACGGGAGCCCTACCTGCTCGGCCGCGAACTCAACGAGCACGAGCGCGACCGGGGCTCCGTCCCGAAGGCGTCCCCGGAGACCGGCTCGGTCTACGAGCACGCGACGCGCGCGATCGACCGGTCGCTGTCCAAGATGGGCGAGCACGGCCTGCCGCTCATGGGCACCGGCGACTGGAACGACGGCATGGGCGACGTCGGCGCCGAGGGCAAGGGCGAGAGCGTGTGGCTCGCCTTCTTCCTGTACGACGTCTTGCAGCGCTTCGCGCCGGTCGCCGAGAAGCAGGGCGACGCCGGGCGGGCCAAGCTTTACCGAGAGCGCGCGGCGGCGCTCAAGGCCGCCATCGCGAAGCACGCCTGGGACGGCAAATGGTGGCTGCGTGCGTACTACGACGACGGCGGGCCTCTGGGAAGCGTGGCCAACGAGCAGTGGATGATCGACAGCCTCCCTCAGGCCTGGGCCGTGATCTCCGGCGCCGGCGACCCCGCGCGCAACAAGGAAGGCCTCGAGTCGGCGTGGCGCTACCTCGTCGACGAGAAGAACGGCATCGTCCGGCTCGGCACGCCGTTTTACAAAGACCCCCCGCGGTCCGGCCAAAATCACCCGGGCTCTTTGGCCGGCTATCCTCCGGGGCGCCGCGAGCACGGCTCCTATACGCACGCGGCCGTATGGCTCGCGATCGGCTTCGCGATGCAGGGCGACGGCGACCGCGCCTTCGAGCTTCTGGGCATGCTCAACCCGATGGTCCGCACGATGACGCCCGAGCGCCTGGCGCAGTACCAGCAGGAGCCCTACGCGGTGGCCGCCGACCGCAACGCCGACGAGCCGTTCCTCGGACGCGCCGGCTGGACCCAATACACGGGATCGGCCGGCTGGATGTACCGCGCCTATGTCGAGTACATACTGGGCCTGCGCTTCAAGGACGGCGGCCTGCTCGTCGATCCGGCGATACCGAGCGCCTGGGACGGCTACACGGCGCAAAAGACGCTCAAGCACCCCGCGCCCGAGGGCTCCGGCATGGGCCTGCGCGAAGCGCGCTACGAGATCACGGTCCGCAATCCGAATCACGTCTCCAAGGGCGTCGAGTCGATCCGCTTAGACGGGGCATTGCTGACGTCCGGAACGAGCGTCGTGCCGTTCCTCGACGACGGGAAGCTCCACAAGGTCGAGGTGCTGATGGGCGGGGCCGCCGCCGCGCCCCGAAAGGCTTCGGCCGGGCGCGACGTCGTCAAGGACAACCGGATTCGCGCGTTCGTGCGCGGGACAGTGCCCCGCGCCGCCAACGTCGTCGGACGGGCGTTCTCCCATGCCGCGGCCGCGGTTTCCGCCCGGGCCGTTTCCGCCTACGATCGCGGCTACGCCGCCGTGCGCTCAGCCTTGTCTCTGCCGTATTGGCTCGAGCTCTATCCCGCGTGGGTCCGGGTCGCCTACGCGGTCGCCCCGTCCGGGACCGAGCGGGCGCTGCGCGCGGCGATGGGCTTCCTCCAGCGCCGTCAGGCCGCGAAGATTTCCTCGGAGGACAAGGATTATCTCCTCGGCGTCCTGAAGAAGACCTGGCGCTACTACGACGACTACGCCGGCGCGGAGTACGGCCATCTGATCCCGGATCACATCGACGCGGCCGGCACGAACAAGCCCGACGCCAAGGAAGGCCGCGAGCCCGGGCTCGACGGGAACATCGTCTACGCGCCCACCTCGCCGACCGACATCGGCTACGGCCTGATCGCGACGGCCGTCGCCGCGCGCTTCGGCCTCATCACGCGCGCTCAGGCCGTCGAGCGGCTGACCTCGGCGCTCAAGACCGTGGAGTCGCTGCCGAAGTTCAACGGCCTGCTCTACAACTTCTATCACGCGCGCACCACGGTCGCCACCTCCCGCTTCGTCTCGACGGTCGACAACGGGAACCTGGCCGCGGCGCTGACCACCGTCGGCAACCTCTTCCCCGAGGTGAGCGCCTCGGCGCACGGCCTGCGCGACGCGATGGACTTCGGCCTCCTCTACGATCCCGCCAAAAAGCTGATGCACATCGGCTACTCTCCCGACACGCGCGAGCTGACCTCGTCTTACTACGACATGCGCGTCAGCGAGGCGCGCACCGCGTACCAGGAGGCCATCGCCAAGGGCGACATCCCCCCGGAAGCCTGGTTCGCCTTGGGCCACGCCGTCGTGCGCACGCCCGCGGGGACGACCTTCTCGAACTACGGCGGCACGGCGATGGAGTTCAGCACGCCGCTCGGCCACCTCAACGAGGCGGATCTGGCGCCGCACACCTGGGGCCTCGTGCTGCGCCGGTTCTACAAGAATCAGCTGAAGCTCGCGCGCCGCTGGAGCCTGCCCTTCTGGGGCCTGTCCGAATCCGGGCGCCCCGAGGCCTCCGACGACGGCGATCCGCTGTTCGGCTACAAGACCCACGGCGACCCCGAGCTCTCGCAGGGGCACTACCGCCACAACGGCCCGGACAAGGACGTCGTGACTCCGTACGCGTCGGTGATGGGTCTCTCCGCCGGCATCGCGCCCTCCGCCGTGGTGGCGAACCTCCGCGCGCTCGAGGCCAAGGGCGCGCTCGGACCGTACGGCTTCTGGGAAGCGATGGCGGTCAAGCCCGACGGCACCGCGGCCCCCGTCAAGCAGGTCATGGCGCACCATCAAGGGATGATCCTGCTCGCGATCGCCAACACTTTGACCGACGGCGAGTTCGGCAAGGCGTACAGCGGCGACGCCCGGATCAAGAGCCGGATATTGCCGCTGATTCAGGAGCGCATGCCGGAGATCTCGGCGGCCCGGACCGCGGCCGGGATCGCGGCGCCCAAGGCCCGCCACCTCGGCCTCGGCAACAAGACCTACGGCGCGGTCGTCGCCGAAGACGGCTCCATGATTTCCCGCGGTCGGGGCCCGCTCGACGCGGTATTGGCTCGCGCCGAGGTCGTCCGCGTCACGGATTCCGCGACCGGCAAGTCCTGGTCCGCGGGGCCCGACGCCAAGGCGAACTATCAGCCCGGCGTCGTCACGATTCGTTCCGAGCAGGACGGGATCAAAGTGACCGGGAGCCTCTCCGTCGACGGAGAATATCCCGTCGAAATCCTGGAAATGACGGTCTCAAACGCGGGCTCGACGACGCGCAGCCTGCGCCTCGAAAACCCTTTCGAAGTCCGCGCCCAGGGCTCCGGCCGCCGTCCGGTCGCTTTCCGGGGCGGCGACGCGCCGGGACTCGTCCTTCAGCCCGGCGAGACGAAGACGGTCCGCTTCATCACCGGCCTGGCGTCCGACCCGGCCC
>JAQTNG010000005.1 GCA_028714015.1 Elusimicrobiota bacterium
TACAGGATTCTCTTCCTCTCCGGCCTCACCCAGACCGAGGCGCTGGCCCAGCTGAAGGCCGGCGGCAAGCCCGACCCGATCGTCCAGGAGTGGATCGACTTCATCGAGTCCGCGGGCAAGCGCGGCTATATGCGCCCGGCCGTCGGCGCGACGGAGCTCGAAGAGGCCGCGGCCTAATACATGGGAACGGAGCCGCTGGGACTCATCGCCGGCTCCGGCCGTTTCCCGTTTCTCGTCGCCGAGGAGGCGCAGCGCCGCGGCGTGCCCGTCGTGGCGTTGGGCATCCCCGGGGTCACCGACCCCGGGCTCGAGGCCGTCGCGGGCGGCCTGACCTGGTTCAAGCTCGGCCAGATCGACGCTCCCATCAAGGCGATGAAGGACGCCGGCGTGCGCCGGGTCGTGATGGCCGGCAAGGTGCAGCACGTGTCCCTGTTCGGCGGGGTGATGCCGGACTGGCGCGCGGCGAAGGTCCTTCTCTCGCTCAAGGACAAGCGCACGGACACGATTCTGAAGGCGGTCGTCGATGAATTCGCGAAAGACGGCCTCGAGTTCGTGTCCTCCGCGCTGTACCTCGAGCATCTGCTCGCGCCGGTCGGCCCGCTCACGAAGAGAGCGTTCACCGTCGAGGAACGGGCCGACGCGATGATCGGCTGGCGCGCGGCCAAGGCCGTCGCGGGCTTCGACATCGGACAGACCGTCGTCGTGCAGGGCGCGGCGATCGTCGCCGTCGAGGGGATGGAGGGCACGGACGCCTGCGTCGCGCGCGCGGCCGCTCTCGCCCGCACGCAGGGCAAGGAGGCCGCGCTCGTCGTCGTCAAGGTCGCAAAACCGAAGCAGGATTTCCGCTTCGATCTGCCCGTGGTCGGCCTCGACACGCTCATCAGCTTTAAAGCCGCGGGCGTGAAGGCCATCGCGCTTGAAGCCGGATCCACTTTGATCTTCGACAGAGATCGCTTCGCGATTAACGCCGACGCCGCCGGCATCGCCGTCGCCGGCTTTCCCCCGGAGGGGCCAATTTCATGACCGAGACCTCGAAGATCCGCATCGCCGTCATCGGCGCGGGCAAGATGGGCACCCATCACGCGCGCGCGCTGTCGAAGCTCCCCGACGTCGAGCTCGTCGGCGTCTGCGACACCAACGTCTGGAAGGCCCAGCTCGCGGCCTGGCAGTCGAACACCGTCGCGGTGCGCGACTATAAGGACGTGCTGCCTCGCGTGGACGCGGTGATCGTGGCGGTGCCCACGCCCCTGCACTACGAGGTCGGCAAGGCCGTGCTCGGCGCCGGCGCGCACTGCCTCATCGAGAAGCCGCTCGCCTCCTCCGTGGAAGAGGCGAAGGAGCTGCTGGCGCTGTCCGAGGCCAAGGAGGTCATCCTCCAGGTCGGTCACATCGAGCGCTTCAATCCCGCCGTGCTCGAGGCGGTCAAGCACATCCGCGACCCGCGCTACATCACCGTCGAGCGTCTCGGCCCCTACGATCCGCGCATGAGCCACATCGGCGTCGTCATGGATCTGATGATTCACGACCTCGACATACTGCTTACCTTGGTGGGCTCCGAGGTCGAGAGCATCGAGGCCCTGGGCGCGAACCTGCTGTCCGGCCACGAGGACATCGCCAACGTGCGCGTGCGCTTCAAGACCGGCTGCGTGGCCGACCTGACCGCGAGCCGCATCTCCCTGACCAAGAGCCGGAAGCTGCGGGCGTTTCAAAAAGACTCGTACATCTCGCTCGACTACGGCAACACCGCGCTCAAGGTCTACCGCAAGAAGGCGCCGGTGATCAAGAGCCTCAAGGACGTCGAGTACCTGAGCCCGAAGCTGTCCTCGACCGACCCGCTGCGCAACGAGCACCAGCACTTCCTCGACTGCATCCGCCACAACCGCAAGCCCTGGCCGAGCGGCGAACGCGGCGTCGAGGCCCTGAAGCTCGCCCTTCAGATCTCGGAGGAGCTGGAGCGCTACGAGCTCTCGGGCCACGCGGGCTCGCGCTCGCTGATACCCAGCTGGGCCCAGGACCTGGGCAAGCTCGCCAAATCCGTGGGCAAAGACATTCTACGCAGTTGAGCAAAGAAGTCATCCGTAAAATTCCACCGGTGGAATTTTGCGGACAACTCAGAGCAATGCAACCGAAACTCTTTCTCGTCGTCGCGGGCGATCCCTCCGGGGATCTCCACGCCTCGAACCTGATTGTGGCGCTCAAGCGCCGGGACCCGTCCGTCCGCGTCGCCGCGGTCGGCGGCCCGCTGTGCCGGGCCGTCGCCGACGAGTTTCTCGAGGACCTCGCCTCGAGGGGCGTCACCGGCTTCCTCGAGCCGGCCTTGAAGATACCCTTCCTCTTCAAGCTGGCTTCGCGCCTTCGCGACTTCGTGGTTCAACGCCGCCCCGCCGCGCTGATCTGCGTGGACTACTACGGGTTCAACCGGCGCATACTCCCGTTCGCCAAGGGCGCCGGCATACCCGCCTTCTACTTCGTCAGCCCCCAGGTGTGGGCGTCCCGCCCCGGCCGGATCAAGGTGCTCAAGCGATTCGTCGATAAGATGTTGGTCATCTTCCCGTTCGAGGAAAAGCTGTATCGCGACGCGGGCGTCCCCGCCGAATTCGTCGGTCATCCCTTGCTCGATTTGATCCCCGAGCCGAAGGCGAGGGCCGCCGTTTCTTCGCCGATCGTCGGCCTTCTGCCGGGAAGCCGGTCTTCCGAAATACACCGCCATCTGCCGGTCTTCTTTGAAGCCTTCCGAGCTCTGCGCGCGAAGCGCCCCGCGCTCCAAGGCCTCCTGTTCGCATCCGCGAACCAGGACGACGCCGCCTTCGGGACTCTCCCCGACGGCGTCAAGCTCGTTCGCGAGCACGACTACGCGCTCCGTTCGACTTTGGATCTGGCCATCTGCTCGTCGGGCACGGCGACGCTCGAGAACGCCTTGCTCGGCGTTCCGATGGTCGTCGTCTACAAGCTGTCCTGGCCGACCTACGCCATCGCGCGAGCCCTGGTGAACGTCAAGCACATCGCGATGGCGAATCTGCTCGCCGGCAAGACCGTGGTTCCCGAATTGATCCAGCGCGACGCCACCGCCGGCCGCGTCGCCGCCGAAGCCGCCGCCGTCCTCGATCATCCGGACCACGCCGCGTCCGTCCGCGCCGAGCTCCTGAAGGTCCGCCGCTCGCTGGGCGAGCCGGGCGCCGCCGACCGCGCGGCTCTCGCCGTCCTGGCCGGCGCGGCGAGCGAGGCACGGAGCCCATGACCGTTCGCCGGCGCCTCGCGCGCTACGTCAAGCCCTATCTCCCCCGCTTCGGCTGGGCCTGCCTCGCGATGATCGCCGTCTCGGCGTTCAACGGCCTGGGGATACTCCTGCTCAAGCCGATCGTCGACGAGGTTTTCATCGCGAAGGACATCCGCATGCTGGCCTTGGCGGTGGCGGTCGTGCCGCTGCTCGTGGCGCTCAAGGCCGTCGCGTCCTACATCCAGAACTACCTGATGAGCTGGATCGGCCAGCGCGTGAGCCAGCAGATCCGCGAGGACCTGTTCCGGCACCTTCATCTGCTTCCCCTGGAATTCTATTCGGGTCTGCGCGGCGCCGACGTGCTGTCGCGCGTGACCGGGGACCTGACGCTCGCGCAGGCCGCGCTGACGACCTTGCCGGTCTACCTGATCCGGGACAGCCTGACCACGGTGTTCCTCGTCGCGTCCCTGCTCAAGCTCGACTGGCGCCTCGCCCTGCTGACCGTGTTCGGCTCGCCGTTGTCGTTGGCGGCGCTGTGGGTGCTCTCCCGCAAGATGCGCGACGCCAGCCGCCAGTCGCAGATCGCCGTCGACCGCCTGCACCACCGCTTCCAGGAGAGCGTGCAGGGCATGATGACGGTGAAGGCCTTCAACTACGAGGAGGGCGCCACCGAGAAGTTCCAGGAGGAGAACGAGTCCTTCTTCCAGCCGATGATGCGCTACCTGCGCGCCACCGCGCTGATGAACCCCCTGCTCGAGATCGGAGCCTCGGTCATCGTCGCCGCCGTCATCTGGTTCGGGGGCCGCGAAGTGATCCGCGGGCGCATGACGCCGGGCGCCTTTTTCGCCTTCATGGGCGCCATGCTCGCCGCCTACGCGCCGATCAAGAACCTCGCCCGCGTCAACGCCGAGGGGCAGCGCGCCTGGGCCTCGGCCGAGCGCCTGTTCCAGCTCCTCGACGAAAGGACGGCCGTGCCCCGCAAGCGGATGCCCGCCTTCAAGCACCTCCAATCGAGCGTCCGGCTCGAGGGCGTGGGCTTCCGCTACCCCGGCTCGCGCGCCTGGGCGCTGCGCGGCCTCAGCCTCGAGATTCCGAAGGGCGCGCGCACGGCGATCGTCGGCCCGAACGGCTGCGGCAAGACGACGGTCACGAAGCTTCTCCTGCGCCTGCATGATCCGATCGAGGGCCGCATCACCTTCGACGGCGTGGACGCCCGCGAGCTCGACGCGTCCTCGATCCGCGCCCGCGTGGGCCTCGTCTCCGCCGACGCCGTGCTGTTCAACGACACCGTCTTCCAGAACCTGGCGCTCGGCCGCAAGGTCGTGACCCTCTCCGAGGTCGAGCGCGCGGTGCGCTCCGTCGGGGCCGAGGACTTCGTGGCCGCGCTGCCCGAGGGCTACCAGACGACGCTCGGCGACTGGGGATTTTCCCTCTCCTCCGGACAGCGGCAAAAACTCGCGATCGCGCGCATGCTGCTCAAGGATCCCGAGATCGTCGTCCTCGACGAGGCGACCGCGCACATCGACGGCCCGGCACGCGAGGAGATCCTCGCGGTGCTCAACCGGGCGCTCGCGGGGCGCACGGTCGTCACGATCGCCCACGACCTGGCCTCGGTCGCGCCGGCGGACAAGATCTTCGTGCTCAACAACGGGGGCCTGGCCGAGTCCGGCACCCACGCCGAGCTGATGGCGAACCGGGGCCTGTACCGCCGGCTGTTCGAACTGCAGAGCGTCGCACGCGATTCCGCCGAGGCACCATGATCACCAAAGAAGCCCTGCTCGCCAAATTCACCGCCTACTCGCCGCACGTGGACCCGATCGCGCTCGAGCTCGCCTGGGACTTCGCGGAGAAGGTGCACGTCCATCAGGCGCGCGCCTCCGGCGAGCATTACCTGACTCATTGTGCGGCTGTAGCTGAGTCCCTTATAGAATGGCGCATGGACCTGCCCACGGTGTGCGCCGGGCTGCTGCACGACACGATCGAGGACACCGCGACGACCGAGATGCAGCTGCGCGCCGAGTTCGGCGAGGAGATCGCCATGCTCGTCATGGGGGTCACTAAGCTCGACGCCCTCAAGTTCGAGTCGCGCGACGAGGCGCAGGCCGAGAACTGGCGCAAGATGCTGCTCGCGACCGCGCAGGACATCCGCGTCATCGTGGTCAAGCTCGCCGACCGCCTGCACAACATGAAGACGCTCAATTTCCTCAAGCGCGAGAAGCAGGAGCGCATCGCCGCGGAGACGATGGCGCTGTACGCTCCGCTCGCGCACCGCCTGGGCATGTTCAAGCTCAAGGGCGAACTCGAGGACCTGGCCTTCAAGTACCTGCATCCCGAGGAGCACCTCGAGCTCTCGCAGAAGGTCGCGGCCCTGGTCGCCGGCAGCGAGAAGAACCTCGCGGAGACCCGCGCGTCCATCGAGAAGGTGCTCGCCGGCACGAACATCCCCTGCCGCATCCTCGCGCGCAGCAAGACGCTCTGGTCGATCTACGGCAAGATGGAGCGGCAGCAGAAGCCCTTCGAGGACATTCAAGACGCCCTGGGCGTCCGCTTAATAACCGACACCGTGGCCAACTGCTACGCGCTGCTCGGCATCATCCACACCAACTTCAAGCCCGTGGCGGGCTCCTTCACCGACTACATTTCAACCCCTAAACTTAACTTATACCGGTCGCTTCATACGACGATCGTCAGCCCGACCGGCGAGTTCGTCGAGATTCAGATCCGCACCGAGGAGATGCACCGCTCCTCCGAGTACGGCATCGCGGCGCACTGGCGCTACAAGACCGGCGAGTCCGCCCGCGACGCCCACATGGAGGAGAAGCTCAACTGGCTGCGGCAATGGATGGAGTGGCTGCAGGACCTGAACTCCCCGCGCGAGTTCCTCGACAGCCTCAAGACGGACCTGGAGTTCGACCAGGTCTTCGTCTTCACGCCCGCCGGAGAGGTGAAGGTCCTTCCGGCCGGGGCCACGCCGCTGGACTTCGCGTTCTCCGTGCACACGGCGATCGGCTTCTCCTGCGTCGGCGCCCAGGTCAACAACAAGATGGTCAAGCTCGACCTGGCGCTCAAGTCGGGCGACATCTGCAAGATCATCACGAAGAAAGGCTCGATGCCGAAGAAGGACTGGCTCAACTACGCGAAGACCGCGCGCGCCCGCTCGAAGATCCGCCACTATCTCCGCGAGCAGGGGATCGTCGCGTGATCCGGCACGGGCTTCTCGCCTTGTTCATCCTCGCCGCGGCGGGCTGCTCCCGACAGGCGGGGCTCAACTACCGCCGCTGCCTGAAGCTGCGCGTGGGCATGACGCGCGAGCAGGTGTTCGCCGCGATGGGTCCGCCCGAGGAGACCTTCCCCTACGTCGAGGGCAAGTCCCTGCCTCACCTGAAGGGGCGCACCGCCTATGAGTGGAGCACCCCGGCCTCGATGCCCGCGCCGAACCGGGTCTCGTTCGACGACGCCTCCGGGAAGGCCGAGAGCATCCGCTGCGGCGACTCGGTTATCACCGCGGGCGTGTTCGTCGAGCCGCCCGCGCCCGCCGTCTCGACGGCGGCGGTTTACGGAGTGGAGATCGCGACCGCGACCGCGGCCGCCCCGCCCCCGCGAAGGCGCTCCCTGCGCGAAGGCGGCTCATCGAGCGCGCGATCCTCCGGACGGCCCCTGACCGAATGAAAATCGCGGCGCTCGTGATCCTGGCCGCGGCGCTCGCCGCCTGCGGAAAAACGCCCCCCAAGGCGCCGACGCCCGAAGCCGTGGGCGCCGAGCTGGCGACGTTCCCGCAGCTCCTCGTGCCGATCTCGAGCCAGACCTGGGCCGGGATGCAGGTGGCGGCCAAGATCAACGACCCGGGCCACGTGAACGCGAACCAATACCCGCATCCTTACGCGCACGGCTCGGTGCTCGTCGGCGGCCGGGAGACCGCCGTCATCGTCGCCTACACCGGCGTCTGGCTGGCGCCGGCCGCCGTTCCCCTGCAGCCGATGTCGGTCCAGCAGTTCCTGCGAACCTTCGGAGCCGATCCGGGGACCGACCTCGCGGGCGTGATCGCCCAGAAGGGCAACATCTTCTTCACGCGCGAGCAGCTGCCGGACGTCATCGGCGCGGCCAGAAAGTCCGGCGCCACCTCCGAGGACCTGCCTTACAGCATGGTCCGCGGCGCCGGGCGCTAGCCTAGGCCGGGCTTAGTCCCAATCGTCGCCCTCGCCGCTCATGCGGACGAAACGGCTCTCGATCGCCTTCTCGCGGGAAGACTTCTTCTTGGCGATCTTCGCCCTGAGCTCGGCGACGTGCTTCTCCATCTTCGCGAGCATGGCGGTTTCCATGGCGAGCTTCGCGTCGAACAGCTCTCCGAGCGTTTTCCGGAGGTCGGCCTTGGCCGCGGCCTTCTCCGAGTCCGAGCCCTGACGCAGGACCTTCGAGATTTCGCGCGTCTTCAGCTCGAGCTCGCGCGTCTTCTCGAACTTCTCCTTCATCTCGGGGTCCATGTCGCGCGGGCCGCGCGGGCCTTCCCCCGGCTCGCGGCCGACCATGCCCTCGCGCCGCTCGCGCGGGCCGCCGTCGCGATCGCCTCGGGCTTCTTCGCCGCCGTCATGATGCATGCGCTTGCGGACCTCGATGGTCTCCTCGTCGCCGTCCTTGCCCCCGTCCTGGGCCCGCGCCGCGAGCGGGAGCGCCGCCCAAACGGCGGCCAGGGCGGCCGCCAACGCCAGTCGAGAAAGTTTCATGTCGAGGTTCCTCCTGAAGCGACGACTAAGGGTACCCCGCGAACGGATCGCCGTCAATGGCCGTTATGTCACAGGTTGACGGGCATGGCCGGCTGTCCTCAAGGATAGCCGGAGTCGTGACGGGCCTTTTCGGCGTCGACGGCGGCCGCCGGAGCCTCGCCGCGGGCCCGGGCGTCGGAGAGCGCCTCGCCGTCGCCGGGGCGCCACCAGCGGTACTCATGCGCCGCGAGCCACGCGGCCGGGACCTTCGCGCGGTCCACGAAGATCAGCGCCTGACGGTCCCACCAGACCAGGGCCCAGCGGTCGCGAGGCAGGTAAGTCACATACCAAGGCCTCGCGAGCTCCCGTCGCGACCCGTCCGGATAGACGCGCACGCCGGACAGGCGCTCGGGGTAGTTTCGGATCAGCAGGGCGTCCAGCCGGTTGCGCTCGACGAAGGCGGCCATCGGCGCGTCGCCGGTGAGCGCCTCCCGCAGCTCGGCCAGCTGGCCGTGAAACAGGTACCGCCCGTCGCCGTACACGCGGCCCTCCGGGCCGAGGCGCCAGCCCAGATAGCCGCCCCACTCATAGGTGTTGAACGAGCGCAGGGGGTCAAAGACCCCGCGCTGAGAGACGACGAAGTCCGCGGCGCGGCGCGCGACGAATATGTCCTGGTACGGCCGGCCCCATTCGACGACGCGCAAGGACGCGGCGAAGAGAACCGTGATCACCGCGAGCGCCGCCTCGGCCGGAATCGCGCAGGCCAGAAGCGGCACGGCGGCGGCCGGCCAGTACACGTTGAAGCGGGCGGAGTACAAGGTCGCCGCGGTCAGCGCCAGCGCGGCGGCGGCGAGCCCCGGCTCGCGCCGGCGCGCGCGCCACGCGGCCCACGCCCCGGCGGCGAGGGCCGCGGCGAGCGCCCACTGGAACGGATACAGCAGGGAGAACGGGCCCCACTCCGTGACGCCGGCGCGCACCGGATCGAGCGCGTGCGTCACGAACACCGCGTACAAGGAAACCCCGTAAGGATTCAGCAGCGAGCCGAGCGCGGCGCCGCACGCCTCCGCCCATAATCCCGCGGGGCGCTCCTTATGGGCGGCGGCCTGGACCAAGGCCCACGCCGGATACAGCGCCAGGCCGAGAGCGAAGCCCGCGTGCAGGTTGACCCAGCACGCGAAGGCGATGAAGCCGGCGAGAAAGGACGCGCGCCCGGCGGCGAGCCGGCGCAGCTGCCAGGCGAAGAGCGCGGCGGAGATCAGGTCGGCGCGCAGGTCGGCCTTGGGCAGGATCGCGGCGGCCCACAGCGCCGCGCCCAAGGCCCGCTCGAGAGGCGAGGCCTTGCGGTCGCGCAGGAGCCCGTCGATCGGAAGAAACGCCAGCGCCAGAAGCAGCGCCTTCGCCGCCCACAGGCCCCAATCGCCGAGCAGGCCGAACGGATACAGAAGAAGCTGGAAGCCCCACTCGAAGTCGATCCAGGGGGCGCCCGCGCGCGTGAAGCTGAACGCGTCGGCCAGGGGAACGGCGCGGTGCGCCCAGATCCAGCGTCCCGCGGAGAGATGCCACCACGCGTCCGGACTCAGGACGGGCAGGCAGAAAACAATCAGGGCCAGGGCATAAGCCCAGGCCCTGAGCGCGCCCCCTTTCGGAAGGGCGGACACTTTCGCTATTATCGAGTCGGGCGAACGGCGCGCCCGGACTTGATGCAGTCCGTGCAAACGTAGACGGTCTGCGTCTTGCCTTCGATCGCGACCTTCTGCCGCTGAAGATTCGGGCGGAAGACGCGACGGGTGGCCTTGTGCGAATGGCTATAGCTGTTGCCGGCCTTGGGACCTTTGCCGCAACCGGGAATCTGACATTTGAATGACATTGTGTTTTCATAGTAGCAAACCATCGACGGGCCCCGCAAGATGACCGATCAAACGCTCAGCACGCCCATCCAGTACCTGAAGGGGGTCGGTCCCCGTCGGGCGGTGCTCTTCGAGCATCTGGGCGTGAAAACCTTGGGCGACCTGCTCACCCATTACCCCCGCCTCTGGCAGGACCGCCACGAGACCCAGGACCTGAAGCTTCCTCAGGGCGGCCTCGTCGTCCTGAGGGGACGCGTCCTGCGCGCCTCGAAGCACGGCGCGGGCCCGACGCTGGGAATCTACAAGGCGACGCTCGCCACCGCGCACGGCAAGGTCGAGTGCCTGTGGTTCAAGCATCTCTCGCGCAGCTACGACGCCTTCGCGACGCTGAAGGCCGAGGCGGCCGAGGGCGCCGACCTCTGGGTCGTCGGCCGCGCCGAGCCCGATCTGACCGGCGTAAGAGAGATCCGCGTCGACGAGCACTACCCGCTCACCGACGAGCGCTGGCGCATGCACGCGGGCCGCATCACGCCGATTTACGCTCTGACGGAGGGGCTCTCGCAGCGTTTCATACGCGAGGCCGCGCACAAGGCCCTCGAGCTCTCCGCCGACTCCGCGCGCGACATCGTCCCCGCCGAGCTGATCACCAAGCGCCAGCTCCTCGCCGCCTCCCAGGCCCTGCGCGGCATCCACTTCCCGCGCTCCGACGCCGAGCTCGAGGCCGCGCGCGCGCGCCTCGCCTACGAGGAGCTGCTCCTGCTCGAGCTCGCCTGGATTCTCAAGCGCCGCCAGACCCGCGGCCTGCTCAAGGGCTTCTCGTACGAGGTCAAACGGACCTTGCTCACGCCGTTCCGGCAGAAGGCCGGCTTCGAGTTCACGCACGCGCAGAAGCGCGTCATCAACGAGATCTTCGACGACATGAAAAATCCGTATCCGATGACGCGGCTCCTCCAAGGCGACGTCGGCTCGGGAAAAACGGTGGTCGCGCTGTCCGCGTTATTGCTCGCCGTCGAAAACGGCGGCCAGGCCGCCTTGATGGCGCCCACGGAAATCCTCGCCGACCAGCACCGCGCCACGCTCGACCGGTTCTTGAAAGGGCTTCCGGTGAAGGTCGCCTCCTTGACCTCGCGCGTCCCGAAAAAAGAGCGCGAGAAGATTTCGGCGGCGATACGCGCGGGCGAGATCGACATCGTCGTGGGCACCCACGCCTTGCTCGAGGGCGGCGTCCAGTTTCCGCGGCTGCGGCTGGCCGTCATCGACGAGCAGCACCGCTTCGGCGTGCGCCAACGCACGACCCTGCGCCAGAAGGGCAACCTCATCGACCTGCTCATCATGACCGCGACGCCGATACCGCGGACCTTGGCGCTGTCCCTGTACGGCGACCTCGAGGCCTCGACGATCGACGAGATGCCGCCGGGCCGCACGCCGATCAAGACCTTTCTCTCCCCCGAAAACGAGGCCTTCGACGCGATCCGCCGCGAGGTGAAGGCGGGGCGCCAGGCCTACGTCGTCTATCCGATCATCGAGGAATCCGCGAACCAGGACCTGCAGTCGGCCAAATCCGAATTCGAACGGCTGAAGACCTCGGTCTTCCCCGACATCAAGGTGGATCTCATCCACGGCGCCATGACGGGCAAGGCCAAGAGCGCGGTGATGACGGATTTCTCGTCGGGGAAATCGAAAATACTTGTCGCGACCCAGGTCATCGAGGTCGGCATCGACGTGCCCAACGCGACGGTCATGGTCATCCAGAACGCCGACCGCTTCGGCCTGGCGAGCCTGCATCAGCTGCGGGGACGCATCGGCCGCGGAGGGGCCGAATCGTACTGCCACCTCGTCGCCGACCCGCGCACCGAGCACGCCCGCGCGCGCCTCGACATCATGACCGCGACCGCCGACGGCTTCAAGATCGGCGAGGAGGACCTCAAGCTGCGCGGCCCCGGCGAGCTGCTCGGCACCGCGCAGAGCGGCGAGCTCGCGCTCGCCGTCGCCGACCTGTTCAAGGACGCCGAGCTGCTCGCCTTCGCGCGCGCCGACGCCGACGAGCTGCTCAAGGCCGACCCCAAGCTCCTGGCCCCCGGCCACCGCGCGGTCCGCGAGCGGCTGATCTCGCTGTACCAGAGCCGCTGGAACTGGATCGACCTCGCCTGAGGGCGTCTCGCGCCGTGATATACTGACCCCGTGATCGAACCCACCGAGGGCGTCCTCCACCGCGCCCTCGACAAGGAGCGGCGCCGCAACGCGCGCTGGCTTTGCTCGATCCGCCTGGCCGGCGTCGGAAGCGTGTTCGCGATCTCGCTCTGGTTCGGCCTGCGCGTCGGCCTCAGCGATTGGCGCGCGACCCTGCCGGCGTTCGGCCTCTATTTCCTGCTCAGCGCGGGCCTCGCGCTCGCCGCCTGGAAGCGGCCGTCCCTTCACCGCCTCACCGGCCTGGCCCTGGCGCTCGTCGACGCGCCGCTCGTCTACTGGATCCAGAATTCCTCCCTCGCCGCCTCGCCGTCGCCCGCGGGAACGGCGAGCTTCGCCTTCGGGCTGTACTGCGCGTTCATCCTGCTGGCCGCGCTTTCGCTCGACCAGGGCCTCATACTGCTCGTGGCCGGAGCGGGCGCGGCGCTCGAGCTGACCCTGATGCGCGGCGCGGGCGTGGCCGCGGGGCCGCAGGCCGCCGCCCTCGTCGTGCTTTTCGGCGCCGGCGCCGCGGCCTGGCATCTCGTCGGGCGCACGCGCCTGCTGATCGTCTCCGTTTCACACGAGGGCCTCAAGCTCGAGAGGCTCGGACGCTACTTCAGCGCGTCCGTCATCGAGCGCCTGCAGAACGGGGCGCAGGGCCCCGCCCAGTCCTGCGAGGCGACGATCCTGTTCTCGGACATACGGGACTTCACGGCCCTGTCCGAGAAGCTCCCCCCCGAGCAGGTCGTGGCCATGCTCAACGAGTACCACGAGCGCATGGTCGAGACGATCTTCAAGCACGGCGGCACGCTCGACAAGTTCATCGGCGACGGGATCATGGCCTACTTCGGCGCGCCGGTCGCCAGCGCCGACCATCCGCAAAAAGCCGTCGATTGCGCCCTCGAGATGGAGAGCGAGCTCGCCCTGCTCAACGTCGCCCGCGTCCGGCGCGCCGAGCCCGTCCTGCGCATCGGCATCGGCGTTCACACCGGCCGGGTCGTCGTCGGCGACATCGGCTCGCCCAAGCGCCGCCTGGAGTTCACGGCAATCGGAGACGCGGTCAACCTGGCGTCGCGCATCGAGGGCCTGACGAAGGTCCACGGCGTCGTGACGCTCGTCTCCAAGGCCACGCGCGACCGCGTGGGCGACGCCCTCTCCTGGACCGAGGCCGAGCCGGCGACCGTCAAGGGCAAGTCGGAGCCGGTGCGGACCTTCGTCCCCGGGCATAGGCCCATTCGCCCCCTTAATTAGGGCCGAAAGACTCACGCCGGGCGCTCGCGTTCCGGTATAGACTGTGCGCATGAGCGCTCTCCTTTCGCTGCTGCCGGCCCTCCTCGTTCTGGGGCCGTGCCCGGCCCGGGCCGGCGTCGTCGCCGGCCTTCAGGCGCTGCCCGGCGCGCCCATTCCCGTCGTCCTGCTCTCCGCGCCCCAGGTCCGGCCGGTTTCGTTCCTGAGCCCCGCGGTCCCGGCCTTGGCCCCCGCGCTCGCCGTCCCGAGCCCGCTTCTCGCCGCTCCCGCGATCGCCCTGCGCGCGGCTCCCGCGGCCGCCGTCCCCGTTCCCGTGAGCGCGGTCCGCTCGCTCGCCGCGATGGCCGCCGCGATGCCGGTTCTCCGGGCGCCGGCCCTCTCCGAGATGAGTTTCCGGCTGTCCGCCGGGGCGGCCTTCGACGGGACCCAGACGGGCCCCGGCGCCGTCGACCCGGCGCCCAATCCCGCGGTCGACGCGTTCGTCCGGGAGCTGCTCGTCGTCCTGATCAAGGCCGGAGGCGATCCGACGAAGGCGGAGGGAGAGCTCATCGAGGTCCTCGCGCGCGCCCACGCGGCGGGCCAGCTCGCCCCGGTCCTTCAGGCCCTCG
This sequence comes from Elusimicrobiota bacterium, assembly GCA_028714015.1. Classification (GTDB taxonomy): domain Bacteria; phylum Elusimicrobiota; class Elusimicrobia; order UBA1565; family UBA9628; genus GWA2-66-18. The sequence goes on from JAQTNG010000005.1 coordinate 13,790, forward strand.
TCGCCGACCCGCGCGTGGCTTCGCATTTGCCGCCGATGCCGGCGGAGAAGCGCGCCGCGTACGCGGCCCAGTTCGCGTTCATGGTCGGCGCCGAGCTCGAGGGCGCCGGCCGCATACCCGGCACCAAGCCCTTCGAGACCTGGGACGACATGTCGCGCCGTCAGCTCGCCGAGGTCGCCGCGAGCGCCTTCGCCCCGCGCGGCCCCGGCGAGGCCTCGCTGTTCGCCGAGCCCGGCTTCGTCAAAGAGTACGAGGCCCTCGCCGGCGCCGCCTTCACCGACGGCAACTCGGCCAAGCCGCTCATCGACGGCCCCGCCTCCTTCAAGGTCCGCTTCGGGCTGATGCGCAAGGCCAAAAAGAGCATCCACATACAGAGCTGGGCCTTCTACGACGACGCGACCGGCAACGCCGCCGCCGACCTGCTCATCGCCAAGAAGACAGAGGGCCTCGACGTGAAGATCATGGTCGACGGAAAGACCGCGTCCCAGCACGGCGCCGCCGTGCTCGCGCGCATGGCCGCGGCGGGCATCGAGATCGTCCTCTTCAACGACGCCGCCCGGAAGTACGACGGCCTTCACACGAAAATCCTGCTGGTGGACGGAGCGCATGCGATCGTCGGCGGCATGAACTTCGGCGACGATTACTCTCACATGGGGCCCGGCCCGAAATGGCGCGACACCGACCTCTACTACCGCGGCCGCGCCGTCGGCCAGACGGCGCGCTTCATGGCCGCCCTGTGGAACGCGCAGGTCGCCGCGCAGGGCCTGCCCCACGGCCTCATGACCCCCATGGCCGTCCTCCCCGCGTCCGGGAAGGCGCGCATGTCCTTCCTCGCCGACGGCCCCGAAGGCGAGGCGACGATCATGCTCGCCTACCTCAAGGCCATCGCGGGCGCGAGCACGGTCATCAACATCGAGAACGCCTACCTCATCACGATGCCCCAGCTTCGCGCCGCGCTGCTGGGCGCCCTGCGCCGCGGCGTGAAGGTCAACATACTGACCAACTCCGCGGAGAGCATCGACGAGCAGATCGTGATCGCCCCCATACTCGCGAGCCTGCCCGAGCTGATCGCCGCGGGCGCGACGGTCGGGCTCAAGCGCGGCGACACCGTGCACAGCAAGTTCATGACGGTCGACGGCCTGTTTTCGATCGTCGGCTCCTTCAACCTGCACCCGCGCAGCATCCGCTACGAGTTCGAGCTGATCGTCAGCGCCCTCGATCCGCGCCTCGCCGCCGGCCTCGACCGCGCCTTCGCCGCCGACATGGCCGCCGCCACGCCCGTCGCCGACCCGGCCGCCCTCGCCATTCCCGACTCGCCGCTGACGAGGATCGTGCGCCGCTACCTGTTCAACCAGCTCTAGGTCACTGGCCGGGCGGCCCGCGCACTGTTATACTCAGACCGTGCGCGTCCTCCTTCTGCTCGCCGCTCTCGCCGTTCCCGCCGCCGCGCTCGACATCGAGCGCGAGGAGTACAAGATCATCGGCTGGAACGACGCCTGCTCGGTCGCCGTCGAGCGCTACGCCTATCCCCGGCTCGGGGAGGCCATCGTCGGCGAGCCGATCACCTCGCGCATCGGGACCTTGGCCATCGTCACCGAGAAGCCGACCGTGGAGACGCGCTGGGTGCTCGAGGCCGACGGCGCCAACACCTACGACAGGGTCGCCATACCGGCCTTCCGCAAGAAGCTCCGCCGGGCCGGCTTCGACCGCCCCGGCTTCGACGAGACGATCCGCGACGCCGCGACCGTCGAGTCGCCGGGATCGGCCGAGGTCATCCTGTCCACGGCCATACTCGAGGCGCGGCCCGACTTCTGGCCCGACACGGGGGTTTGGCGCCTGGGGCACGCGCACTACAACCCCCTCGGCACCTGCGCGCTGCTGGTCTACGAAAAGATCGGCGAGCGCGACCGCTTCAAGTTCCTCCTGACGCGCATCTACAACGCGAGCGCGCGCTCCGACCGCGGCCGCGCCCACACGACGAACGGACGCCTGCTGTTCAATAACGGCGACCTTCCCGCCGCGCTCGCCGAGACCGAGATCGGCGCCCGGATGGCGCCCGAGCTGGGCGGCACGCGCTACCACTACGCCGCGATGCTGGCGCTCAACGGCCGTCTCAGCTCCGCCATGAGCGAGCTCCTCGCCGCGATCAAGCTCGACGACCGCTTCGCCGAAAAGGCCGCGGAGGACCTGGATTTCGAATCGCTGCGCGTTCGCCAGGATTTCCAGGAGCTCATCCTCAAGAAAAATCGCGCGCCCGCCCCGAGCCCCCCCTAGAACTCCCGGCCGCGAAACGCTATAATCACCGTGCCGCAGGCGAGGATTTGTGCCCGATTGCCCCAGCCGCTTAACGGGAGCTAAAAAGGCCCCAGAAAACCACGCGTCGCGGCGTGGTTTTTCGTTTACAGAGGAACATTGAGCCAAGGACGACCCCTATTCACCGATCGCGGCCGCGAAGAGGAGCTCCGGGAAATACTCCATCGCCGGCTCCTCGTGCTCGACGGCGCCATGGGCACCATGCTCCAGGCCCGCGACCTCAAGGCGGCCGATTTCGGCGGCGAGGCCCTCGAGGGCTGCAACGAGAACCTCGTTTTGACGCGCCCCGACGTGATCCAGGAAGTCCACGAGATCTACTTCGCCTCCGGCGCGGACATGGTCGAAACCAACACCTTCGGCGCGATCCGCCACGTGCTCGCCGAGTACGGCCTGCAGGACAAGGTCCGCGAGATCAACAAGAAGGCCTGCGAGCTCGCGCGCGCGGCCGCCGACAAATACGCGACCAAGGAGCGCCCCCGCTTCGTCGCCGGCTCTCTCGGACCCGGCACCAAGGCGATCTCGGTGACCGGCGGCATCACCTACGACGAGGTCCTCGAAGGCTACCGCGAGGCGGCGGCGGGCCTGCTCGAGGGCGGCGCCGACCTCGTCCTGCTCGAGACCCAGCAGGACACGATCAACATCAAGGCCTCGATCAACGGCGTCTACGCCGCCTTCCGTGAGGCCAACCGCTCGATTCCCGTCATCCTCTCGGTCTCCATCGAGACCATGGGCACCATGCTCGGCGGCCAGGACATCGCCGCCCTGGCCGACGCCGTCGCGCACTTCGACCTGCTCGCCATCGGCATGAACTGCGCCACGGGCCCGGACTTCATGACGGATCATCTGCGCACGTTGTCTTCGCTGACGCGCGCCTTCGTGATCTGCTATCCGAACGCCGGTCTTCCGGACGAAAACGGCGTTTACAATGAAAGCCCCGCGATGGTCGCCAAAAAAGTCGGCCGGTTCGCGGACGAAGGCTGGGTCAACATCGTCGGCGGCTGCTGCGGCACCACGCCCGAGCACATCAAGCTCATGGCGGCCGCCGTCGAAGGCAAGCCGCCCCGCCGCGCCCATAAGCCCCGGAGAGCCTCTGTCTCCGGCATGGAGTCCCTCTCGCTCGACGAGGACCGCCGCCCGCTGATCGTCGGCGAGCGCACCAACGTCATCGGCTCTCGCAAGTTCAAGGACCTGATCGTCTCCGGCGACATCGAGTCGGCCGCCGAGCTCGCCCGCCATCAGGTCCGCGCCGGCGCCCACATCATCGACGTCTGCCTGGCCAACCCCGACCGCGACGAGAAGGACGACCTGATCGCCTTCTTCGAGAGGGCCGTCAAGAAGGTCAAGGTCCCGTTCATGATCGACTCGACCGACGCCAAGGTCATGGAAGAAGCCCTCAAGCGCGCGCCCGGCAAGTGCATACTCAACTCGATCAATCTGGAGGACGGCGAGGATCGCTTCAAGGCCGTCGTGCCCCTCGTCCACGCCTACGGCGCCGCCCTCGTCGTCGGCACGATCGACGAGGACAAGGTCATGGGCATGGGCCTGACGCGCGAGCGCAAGCTGGCGATCGCCAAGCGCTCCTTCGACCTGCTCACGACGAAGTACGGGATCGCGCCCGAGGACATCATTTTCGATCCGCTGGTTTTCCCGGCGGGCACCGGCGACAAGAACTACTGGGGCTCGGCGGTCGAGACGATCGAGGGCATCCGCCTCATCAAGGCCGAGATGCCGCGCTGCAAGACCGTTTTGGGCATCTCGAACGTGTCGTTCGGCCTCCCCCTCGCCGGCCGCGAGGTCCTCAACTCCGTCTACCTCCACCACTGCGTCGAGGCGGGGCTCGACCTGGCGATCGTCAACGCCGAAAAGCTCGCGCGCTACTCCTCGATACCCGACGCCGAGATCAAGCTCTGCTGGGACCTGCTCTCGTGGACCGGCCCCGGCGACCCCAAGCATCCCGCCGGCTTCGACGCCGTCGCCGTCTTCTCCGAGCACTTCCGGCTCGTCAAAACGGCCGAGAAGAGCCCGTCGGAACGGCTCAAGCTGCCCATCAACGAGCGCGTGGCCAAGAACGTCGTCGAGGGCTCCCAGGAAGGCCTCAAGGCCGACCTCGACGAGCTCCTCAAGACCCTCAAGCCGCTCGAGATCATCAACGGGCCGCTGATGAAGGGCATGGACGAGGTCGGCCGCCTGTTCGGCGCCAACACGATGATCGTCGCCGAGGTCCTCCAGTCGGCCGAGGTGATGAAGGCGGCCGTCGCCCACCTCGAGCCGCACATGACGCTCGCCGACGCCTCGACGCGCGCGACGATCCTGCTCGCGACCGTGAAGGGCGACGTCCACGACATCGGCAAGAACCTCGTCCACATCATCCTCAAGAACAACGGCTACAGGATCGTGGACCTCGGCATCAAGGTGGCCCCCGAGCAGCTCCTCGAGGCGATCCGCACGCACAAGCCCGACGCGATCGGCCTGTCGGGCCTCCTCGTGAAATCCGCGCAGATGATGGTCGTCACCGCCGACGACCTGACCGCCGCGGGCATACGCCTGCCCATACTCGTCGGCGGCGCGGCGCTGACCCCGCGCTTCGCGGCCAAGCGCATCGCGCCCTCCTACGACGGCCCCGTCTTTTACGCGAAGGACGCGATGACCGGCCTCTCGCTCGCCAACGACTACTTCGGCGAGAAGAAGGAAGCCCTGCTCGCCAAGAACAAGGAGATCCAGGAATACCTGCGCGTCGAGACGATCGCTCCGTCGGCCGGAGCCCCGGCCGAAACCGCGCCCGAGAGGAAGATCGAGATCGTCCATGAGACGCCGCCGGTCCCGCCCGACCTCAAGATCCACGCGCTCACCGATTTCCCCGTCGACGAGATCTTCAAGTACATCAACCCGATCATGCTGTACGGCAAGCACCTCGGCCTGCGCGGCAACCTGGAGCAGCACCTCAAGGACAAGAACCCGAAGGCCGTCGAGCTTCACAAGCGCGTGCTCGCCCTCCAGGACGAGATCCTCGCCAAGGACCTCATCAAGCCCAAGGCCGTCTTCAAGTTCTTCGCCGTTGAGTCCGCCGGCGACCGCATGAACCTGTTCGAGTCTCCCTCGGCCCCCGCTCCCTTGGCCGGCTTCGACTTCCCGCGCCAGCCCTCCGGCGAGCGCCTGTGCCTGGCCGACTTCGTGCGCCCCGCCGGAACGGGCCGCGACTACGCGGCGATGTTCGTCGTGACCTGCGGCGCCGGCATACGCGAGCTCTCCGACAAGTACCGCGACGACGGCGAGTACCTCAAGAGCCACGCGCTGCAGTCCATCGCGATCGAGTCGGCGGAGGGCTTCGCCGAGTTATTGCACGATCACATTCGAAGAATGTGGGGCATCGGCGATCCGGCCGGCCAGACCATACGCGAGAAGTTCCAGGGCAAGTACCGCGGCATACGGGTCAGCTTCGGCTACCCGGCCTGCCCGAACCTCGAGGACCAGGCGATCCTCTTCAAGCTCCTCGACCCCGAGAAGAACTGCGGCGTCCAGCTCACCGAGGGCTTCATGATGGAGCCCGAGGCCTCGGTCTCCGCCCTCGTCTTCCACCCCCCGAAGGCCCGCTACTTCTCCGTGGGCCAGAACGAAGCCGCCGCGGCCTCATGACTTTGGCGCTGCTGCTGGCGCTCTGCGTCCCGGCCTCGGCCCAGACGCCCCAAGCCGTCGTCGAGCGGGCCATGGCGCGCGCCGAGAAGCTCGTCGCCTCGGAGAAGGGCAAGGACGCCCTCGAGATCGGCGACCTCGACCGGGCGGCCGAGAGCCTCGCCAAAGAGCTCCGGCCGCTGGGCTGGAAGGCCGCCCCCGCCCTGGGCGCGGCGGCCTCGGACCTCAAGCGCCCCGAGAAGGTCCGCCTGTTCGCCGCCTCGTTCCTCGCGCTGATACGCGACCCCGCCGCGTTCCCCCCGCTCGAGGACATCCTCCTCAACCGGGAGCTGTCGCCGTCCGTGCGCGCTCTCGCCGCGCAGAGCCTCCCCGGCCAGGGCGCCCCCGACGCCGCCGTGAGCAAGGCCCTGTGCGCGGCGCTCGCTCAGGAGGACCTTCCGCGAGAGGTCCTCTCCGAGACTTTGCTGTCCCTCTCGCGCCTGGGCTGCCAAGACCCGGCCGCGCTTTCGCGCGTCGCCCGCTCCTTCGGCCCGCGCCCCTCTAAAAAAGATCTCGCCCTCGTGAGCGCCGCCCTCGCCGCCCTCGGACGCTCGCGCGGCGCCGTCTCCGGCAAGGCCCTTCTGGCGCTCGTCGGCTACTTCCCGTCCTCAGGGGCCCCGCGAGCCGCCGCGATCGCGGCGCTCGACGCCCGCCGCGCGGAGATCACGACCTGGCTGGCGCCCGAGGCCCTGCCGGTGGTGGCCGAGGCCCTGCGCTCCGAGACCGAACGCTGGGACACGATGATACCTCTCATTCACATCGCGACCGCCCTCGGCCCCGAGGGGGGCAGGGCGCTGCTGCGCCTGACCCGTCATCCCGACGCCGAGGTCCTGGCCGAGACCGCCGAGGCGCTCGCCGCCTTCAAGCACGTCGAGGCTCTGCCCGCGCTCGAGGCCGTGATCGCGGGCGCGATGAACGACCCGCGCTTCTCTCCCAAAGAAGGCCGTCCCGATCCCGCCGTTTCGCTCGCGCGCCTCGAGAAGGCCGTCGCGACGCTTCGCCGCGCGCGCTAAGCGGTCTTGCTATACTTTTCCCCATGCCCGACTACTTCCCCCTCGTAAAAGGCGCCGTGCGTGAGTACGCGACGGAGAACTCCCGCGGCGCCGGCACCTATAAAGTCGAGGTGCTCGAGGTCTCGGCCAAGGACGCCGCGACGACGGCCAAGTGCCGCCGCACCATAAACCTGCCGGGCGAGCCCGAGCGGGTCGCCGAGTTCACCGTGACGAAGGACGCCTCCGGCGTCCACGAGGGGGACGACGTCGAGTTCAAGACCCCGCTCGAGGCCGGCACGGAGTGGGTCAGCCCGCCGCGCCGGACCTGGATCGAGGCGCTCGACGCGGAGGTCGAGACGCCGGCCGGCAAGTTCACGGACTGCCTGAAGGTCGCCTACCTGATCGCGGAGGGCGACGGCGGCTCGGGCGAGCGCCACTACGCTCCCGGCGTGGGGCTCGTGAAGGTCGCCGACAACGACGAGGGCGAGCCCCTGACGTATCAGCTCGTCAAGAAGCTCGGCTAGTCATAATTTAGCCCTTGTAAAACAACGGTTGACCCCCTATAATATCGCTATAGCGATAATTATATCGCTATAGCGATATGACGACCAAGAAAATCCTCCGTCACTCTCCCATCGGCGAGCGCATCCGCGCCCTGCGCCAGGAACGCCGTTGGACTCAGAAAGAGCTTTCGGAACTGCTCGGCATCTCGCAAAACTACCTCTCCGAGCTGGAGCGCGGCCAGGGCTCGTTCACGGCGGAGCACCTGCTGACGATCCTCCAAACCTTCAACGTGCCGGTCGACTACTTTTTCCCCGCCGGAGCGGGAAGCCAGGACCGGATTCAAAGCGCCCTGGCGAGGTTCGGCGCCACGCATCTGTTCGAATCGGCGGAGACCGCGCCCACCGCGCTTCTGAAGGACGTCGCCGATGTCGTGCGCGAGGCGCTGATCTCGGCGCAATCGTCGCGGCTGATCACGGCGCTGGCGCCCGTGCTCGTGGACAACATCAACCGCATCAATCTCCGGACCCTGCAGGCGCGCCTCCATGAGGCCGGCCTGGAGCAGCGCTTGGGATGGGTTCTGGAAAACACGCTGGAAGCCCTTCGCGGCGAGTTGTCGCGCCCCCTGCCGCGGGAATGGGCGCTGAAATACGGCCGGGCGGAAGCGATCCTGAAATCGTTTCTTTCTCTCGACCGGCCCGGCCGGAGGATCGAGGGGTCGCCGGAGGATCTCAGCGACGTGCTGGACCGCGACATCGCCAGCGACAAGTCGCTGGCCGAGGCCCGCCGGGAAAGCTCCGCGATTTCGAAGCGCTGGGGAATCACGACGCGGATCAAGACGGACGACTTCGCGCAGGCATTGAGAGCGGCTCGTGAAACTCATCCATAAATTTCTCGCCGAAATCGACGCGCGGTGGAAGCCCGCGGGCGGCGGACCGATCAGGTTGAAAATCATCGGATCGGCCGCTCTCATGCTCCAGGCCGATTACGAGCGCGGAACGAAGGACGGAGACGTTTTGGAGGCCGACGAGATCACGCCCGCCGTGCGCGAGCAATTGCTCGCCCTCGCCGGTCCCAAGGCGGCTCTTTTTCAGAAATACCGCATGTACGTCGAGATCGTGACCCGGGCGATCATGTTCCTGCCGCAGAAACCCGTCTTCCGCCCGGTTCCGGGCCTGGCGTTGAGCAATTTCTCGGTCGAGGTCCTGGACCTGACCGATGTCGTCGTCAGCAAGCTGAAACGCCTCAACCAGAACGATATCTCCGACATCGAGGCCATGGCCCAAATGCGGCTCCTGCACCACGCGAGGCTGGTCGAGAGATTCGAAGCCGCCGTCGATTTTCACTCGACCTCCGCTTATGCGGAGGATTTCCCGAAGTGCATCGCGAACTTGAACCGCATCGAACGCGACTATCTCAGGGTTCCGGAATCGGCGATCGAACTCCCCGATTGGATGCAGTGACGATCGGCTAGGGTTTAGCGGCCTCTTTGGCCGCGCCCGCGGGCACACGCTCCACGAAGGCGTCGAGCGCGTCGCCGATCTCCAGGGCCGCGGCGCGGTACGCGGCGTCGCTGCCGCCCCAAGGATCGTCGATGTCGCCGCCGACCTTCGTGTACTCGGCCAGCGAGAACACCTTGCCCTTGGCCTCGGGGTGGAGCTTGAGCACCGTCTGCGCCTGCCCGCCGGTCATCGTGAGGATCAAGGCGCTTCCCGCGACGTCGGCGGCGGTGAGCGGCAGCGCCTGGTGGCCTTCGGCGTCGACGCCCAGGCCCGCGAGCGTCTGCCGGGCCTTCGCGTTCATCGCCTCTCCCGGCCGGGAGACCGAGAGGCCCCGAGAGATCACATCGATGTCCGGGCGGCCGCGGCGGGAGAGCTTCTCGCGCGCGAGGTGCGCCGCCATCGGCGAGCGGCAGGTGTTGCCGGTGCAGACGAACAGGAGCCGCTTGGGCTTGGGCGCCTGCGCGGGCTTGACCTGGGAGCCCTGGGTCACCGCCGGCACCGGCGCCTGCTTCTCGGCGCCGTTGCCCGTCACCGAGCGGGACTGGAGTATGTAGAGCTTGTCGCCGACGAAGCCGAACTCGATGTCGAGCGCGTAGCCGAAGTGGCGCTCGAGCGCGACGGAGACGTCGGAGAGGATCTTGAGCTTGGCCGGGGACATCGAGCGGCGCCGGCGCCACTCGGGCGGCATCTTGTGCTCGATCGTGCCGCGCCCGTCCTTGCCGCGCACGATCGCGAGCTTCTTGTCGGAGATCATGGGAGGAAGCAGCTCGAGGCCGGATTTCTTCGACAGGACGTACTGGTCGGGGGCCACGCGCCCGGAGACGATGCCCTCGCCGAGGCCGAACGCGGCGTTGACGATCACGCGCCCCGAGCTGCCGGAGACCGGGTCCTGCGTGAACGCCACGCCGGAGACCTCGGAGTCGACCATCGCCTGGACGACGACGGCCTGGGCCAGGTTCGTCGTGGACAGGCCGCGCGTCTGCCGGTAGAGCAGCGCGCGCGGGTTCCAGAGGGAGGCCCACACGTCCTTGACGTGCTCGAGCAGCTCCGACGGGTCCACGTAGAGATGAGTGTCGCCGGCGCCCGCGAAGGCGGCCTCGGCGCCGTCCTCGTCGACGGCCGACGAGCGCACGGCGAGCGGGGTCGAGTTCAGGCGCTGGGCGGCGAGGCCGGCGAGGATCTCGCGCCCGACGCCGTGCAGCGGGGAGAGCTTCGCGTCGAGGATCAGGCGCCGCGCGCGCTCGGAGCGCTGCTCGGGCGTCAGGCGCGCGTCGGCGCCCAGGGCCTCGAGGCGCTCGGATATGCCGGACTCCTTGAGGAAGCGCCGGTAGGCGTGGACGGTCAGCGCGATGCCCGGCGTGACCTCGCCGCCGGCCGCGCGCACGACGGCGGCGATCTCGCCGAGCTTGGCCGCCTTGCCGCCCACCCAGGGCACGTCCACGTCGAGGATGGCGGCCAGAGGAAGCACCGCGGGCGCGGCCGCCTCCATGGCGGCGCGGCGGGAGCCCTCGAGGCGCGCGGCCTGCTCTTCCCATTTGCGGATCATGTCCGGGTTCATGCCTCGGCGGCGGGCCTTGGCGATGGCGGACTTGATGCGCGGCAGGGCCTCGACCGTGGCGGCGGGAAACAGGCGCGCGTGGGTCTGGAGCTCGGACATCTCCTCGGCGAGGAGCTTCTCGTGGCGCTCGTGCGCCTCGGCCTTAAGCCCCGCGATCGAGATCTCGTAGGAGGCGAGCTCGGCCTTGCGGCGTCCGAGCTCGACGGCGATCGCGCGCAGGCCGCGCGCGCGCTGCTCGGCCTCGCGCCAGAGGCGCTCAACGGATTCCGTCGACAGGGACTCGGCGATGAGCTCGCGGCGCTCCGAGAGATCCGCGAGGGCGTCCTGGAGCTCGGCGGAAAAGCGCGCGTCGAGCGCGTCCGAGGCCAGGCGTCCGATCGCGTCCTCCGGGCCGGGTATGACGGACAGCGCGCGGGCGAGAGCTTTGACCGCCCGGGGATCGGCCAGGGCGCGCGAGAACAGGCCGGCAAGGGCCTCGCGCACGAGGACCGACTTCTGCTCGTGCTGCAGGGACGACGCCGCCTGGCGGTTGCGCAGCCACTGGGCCAGCGCGCCGGCGTCGCCCGAGGCGTCGAAGCGCTCGAGCGCCCCCGCGGCGTCGAGAAGCGCCGCGCTCGAGCCCGCCGGGAAGAGCTCGACGACTCCCGTCGCGGGATCCAGGCGCACCACCTCGCCTTCGAGCAAGGCGAGGGCGGCCGCGGGCCTCGCGGGGCGCGCGATGAGCCCGCCGGCGCGGACCGGCTCGCCCAGATCGAAGGAGCTCAGCGACGCCGAGCCGTCCTTCCATTCGACGCCGGGCAGGATCGCGGCGGGTATGCCCATCTCGCGCGTCGTGATCGCGGCGTGGCTGAGAAGGCCGCCCGAGGTCGTGATCACCGCCTTCGAGGCGCGGATCGCGTCGAGGTCGTCGGGCGTGGTGTAGGGGGCCACGAAGATGAAGCCGCCCGCGGCGGCCTTCGCCTTGTCGTAGGTCACGCGCGCGAGCAAGGTCCGCCCGTGGCCGGGGCTGGCGGCCATGCCCTGGAAGCTCCGGCCGAAGGACGCGCGCGCCGGGGCCGGCTCGCGCAGCAGCTTCTGGAAATAGGCCAGCCCGGGAGGCGACTGCGAGGGCTCGAACTTGGCGACCGGATGGCCCTGCGCCCGGAGCGCCTCGAACAGGGCGCCCGGCGTCAGCGCGCGCGGCTTTTCGCCCGGCTCGAGCGCCAGGATCTCCGCGCGGGCCAGGCCGATCTGGCCGTTCTTCGGATCGCGCAGCGCATAGACCGTCACCCACGCGTCCGGGTCGAGACGGCGCTGGGCGCGCTCGACGCTCAGCGCGCCGAGCGCGCCGATCGTCTCGTACCGGAACAGCGACGGATCGAGCGAGGAGACGACCTCCGCCATGCGCGCGCCGCCGACCGTCTCCCCGCCGAACGCCGCCGCCAGGGACGCGAGCGGATTGTACGAGGCGTTGCGGGCGAGGCGCCCGTCGGCGATGAGGCGCAGCTGACCGCGCGCGATGGCGGCCTCGATCGGCTCGTTGACGAAGCGGTCGATCGTCCGCTGACCCAGCCTCTCTTCGGCGGGGATCTTCGGCAACCCCAAGGCCTCCAGGTTCTCGTCGAGCGCCGCGCGCAGGAGCGCGCGCTCTCTCCGCTCGGACTGGTACTGCTGCCAGCCCGCCACCATCGCGTTGTGATCGTCGTGGACGTAGAAGGGCAAGGTTCCCTCTCCGATCACGGTGTCCACCCAGTCGTCGATGCGCTGCCCGACCTCCTCGCTCGTCTTGGCCCCCGAGACGAGCATGGGCAGGGCGAAGTCCACGCCGACCGTCGCGTGCAAGGCCTGCACGACGAGCGCGAAGGTGTCGGTCATCTCGTCGACGGTCTGCGAGGCGTGGTCCTTGTCGATCACCGCGGTCAGGAAGCCGTTTTTCTGGTCCACATGGAAGCCGGCCTTATGCAGGAGGCGGCCGACGTAGTAGAGGCGGGTCTGGTTGTCGTAGAGCGTGCCCCACTCCTGATAGCGCACGCGGATCATGCCGCCCTCGTCGGGCTGAAGGAAGCTCGCGTAGATCTCGGCCGAGTGCGCGCCGAGCTTGAAGTGGCCCCAGAACTGGTGGTCCTGCATGATCAGCGAGCCCTTCGGCGTGTCCTTCGAGCGCGTCATCGCCGCGAGCAGCGCCTTGAAGCCGGGAGAGACGACGCGCCCGTCCCTGACGAGAGGGTTCTCCGACAGGTCCACGAGGGACACGGCCTTCTCCGCGGCGCCCGAGCCCAGGCGCACGGTCAGGTTCGCGGGCGAGGCGGCGTTCGTCCTGCCGACGGCCTCGAGAGCCTTCTGGTGGAGGTAGTTGAGGTACTTGTGCAGCGCGGGCGTGTCGATCGGCATCACGAGCTCAACGGCCCGAGGCGGCAAGAGGTCGGAGTCGGAGAGGCCGCGCACCGTCGCCTCGAGCAGGGCGCCGAGGCGCTTGACCTCGAGCTTCACGCCGAAGGCTTCCGCCGTGCGGGCGTCGTCGCCTTCGGCGAGCTTCGCGTAGGCCTCGGCCATCGCCGCCACGTGGCCGTGCACCGCGCGCGCGGTCTTCACCGTCATCTTCGACGAGCTCTGCGCGATCAGCTCGAGCGCCGCGAAATTCGACTCGATGAGGCCGTTGAAGACCGAGAAGCGCGCGCGCAAAGCGGCGGTTCCGGCCGCGTCCTGGCCGCGCTCGAGGCGCACGCTCACGGCCTCGTCGGCCGTCTTCGCCACGGCCAGGCCCGCGGCGACGGGCGGCGCGTACAGCACGCGGTAGCCGAGCGCCACGAACCGCTCGCCGCGCCCGGAGCGGACGAGGATCTTGTCGCCGAGCTCCGGCTTCTTCCAGGGAAAAGCCTTGAGCGCCGGCTTGGGCTCCAGCACCGCGAGCGCGGGCGGCTCGCGGTCCGGCTCGGCCTCGGGATTGGCCTTGGTGAACGCCGACGCGACCGAGTCCCAGGCCTCGGACGCCGCGTCCGCCGCCGCGCCGATCTTGCTCTTGAGCCAGCGCTTCGCGCCCCCGGCCTTCGGCGCGGGAGGCTCCATCGCAAAGCCCGTTTTCGCCCCGTCCTTCCCCGCCGGCGCCAGGCCCGGCGAGCGCCCGGCGGCGGGATCGGCGGCGAGAGCAAAGACGCCGGTCTCCCCGTCGCCGGCCCGATCCCCGGAGCCGTCGTACAATTGCTTGAGCTTTGCGTCCGACGGCGCGGCGCCGGTCTTGACCGCTTCATTCGCCCCGCCGAGCAACCGGGCATCGAGTTCGCCGGCCGACGCGGCGGAATGCGAGGGCGCATCGATCGCCGGCGGCGCGGGCAACCGGACCTTCTTGGTTTTGGGCGCGGCCTTCGCCGCCGGGGGATTGAGCTCGGCCGCGGCGGGCTGAACGGCGGCCGCCGGCTTGGCCAGAGGCGCCGGCGCCGCATTGACGCCGAGCGTCGGCGCGAGCCCGAGGCCGAGGCCCGGGACGACGGACACTCCGCCGTTGACGCCGGGGGCGAGGCCGCCGACCGTCCCGGCCTGGCCGTGGCCCGTGCCGGCATTGCCCGCTTCTCCGGGCAAAGCGACGTCCACCGAGCGCGCGGGACCCGCCAGCAGGGCGGATAAGAGGAAGGCGAGGGCTCCCCGGAGGGGCGGCGGGGCCATGGGCTCAGTGTAGCCCCTCCTCCGAATCCCCGCCAGGGGGCGGCGGCGGCGTTCATCTCGCGTGCGTTGACAGGCGGGTCGCGCGCCGTTATACTGCGGACATGAGCCGAATCGCGGTATATCCGGGCAGTTTCGATCCGCTGACGCGCGGGCATCTCGACATCATCCAGCGCGCCTCCAAGATTTTCGACCACGTGATCGTCGCGGTGTCGAACAACGCCTCCAAAAAGAACGTGTTCTCCGTTTCGGAGCGCATCGAGATGGTCGAGGAATCCATCCGCAACCTGCCGAACGTGGACTGCGACACCATCTCGGGCCTGCTCGTCGATTACATGCGCCGCAAGAAGGCCAAGGTCCTCATCCGCGGCCTGCGCGTGGTCTCCGACATGGACTACGAGTTCCAGCTCGCGTCCTTCAACCGCCGCCTCAACAAGGACGTCGAGACCGTTTTCCTGATGCCGGACGATCAGTACACCTACCTGGCCTCCTCCATGGTGCGCGAGATCGCGCGCCTGGGCGCCGGCACCGAGCAGTTCGTCCCGTCCTTCGTGGCGCGGCGTCTCAAGCTGAAATTTGGCAGCCCCAAGGTCAAATAGCCTTATAGCGCTGGCCGCGGCGCTGCTGCTTGGCGCCGCGTGCAAGCGCGCGCCCGTGCCGGTCCCGGACGAAACGCCCGAGTTGTCCGCGCCCGAGCCGTCCTCGTCGCTGATCTCGACGCCTCTCGACAACGCCTCGACCGGCTTCACCAACGAGATGCAGGCCGCCAACCTGACCAAGGAAACCTCCGAGCTGGGCATACAGCAGATCAGCAAGAACATCGAGGAAGGCGACTCCGGCCAGGAAAACCGTCCCGCCCCGCCGCCGCTGACCGCGGTCGAAAAAAAGGAGCGCATGGCGCAGCTCAAGGAGATGCGCATGGAGTTCACGCGCATGCGCCGCGGCATCGACGGCGCGCGCGACAAGAGCGTGGCCCTTCCGGGATCGACAGCCGCCATCATCCCGGGGCGCGAGTCCGGAGGCATGCTCGGCGCCGTCGAGGACGGCCCCGGAGTCTGGAGCGGGGCGTACGGCGGGGCCGTCGAGACCGGCGAGCGCGTCGTGTCGGACGCCGCGGTCTGGGCCGAGCTGTGGGGCCGCCTGTCGCGCGAGACGCCCCCCGCGATCGACTTCGAGAAGACCCGGGTCGCGGCGGTGTTCGTCGGACCGCGCCCGACCTCGGGCTACCGCGCGCGGCTGATCGACATCTCCGCGGAGAAGGAACGCTACCTCCTGCGCTGGTACGAGGAAGGCCCCGGCGAGGGCGAAGCCGTCGCGGACGGGGCCACCGCGCCCTTCCTGCTCGTCTCGGTTCCGAAGGACGACCGGGCCATACGCTGGGACAAAGTCCGCCGGAACAGCGGGGCCGAAGGGCCTAAAATAAAGTAGGCCTTTAGTCCTTTTTCCGCTTGACTCGGTTTCCGGGCCGCGTTTATAATTGGGACTGTCCCGCCCGGAGCCCCCAATGAAAACCCTCGCCGCCGCCCTCGTGCTGTTCGCCGGAAGCGCCCTCGCCCTTCCCGATCCGCGCTTCGACGGAAAACCCGACGCGGCGGCTCCCGTCGTCAAGGCGAAAGCCTCCGCCGCCGCCATCAGCGAGGCGGATTCGAGGGTCTGGGTCGAGCTCGAGGCTCCGGACAAGGCCGCGCGCCAGGCCGCGGTGAACGCCGGCATCAGCGTCGAGGAGGTCAAGCCCGGGACGGCCGCCGGCTTCGCCACGCCGAAGGCGCTCGCGCGCGCCAAGGCCGCCGGCCTCAAGGTCCGCACGACGGTTTCGCTGCGCCAGCGCTTCGGCGCCCTCGACTTCCCCGAGAAGGACGCGGTCTACCATAACTATAAGGAGCTCGAGTCGGACATGCGCTCGCTCGCCGCGCGCGCCCCGGACCTCGTCTCGATCTTCTCGATCGGCAAGTCCACGCTCGGCAAGGACCTGTGGGCCGCGCGCCTGACCAAGGGCGCCAAGGGCTCCCAGCCGAGCAAGAAACCCGGCATCGTCTTCATGGGCACGCACCACGCGCGCGAGCACCTCTCGACCGAGGTCCCCCTCCTGCTCGCCAAGCACCTCGTCGACAACCGCGCCGAGCCCGAGATCGCGCGCCTGCTCGAGACTCGCGACATCTACTTCATCCCGATGGTCAACCCCGACGGCGCCGAGTACGACATCGAGGGCGGCAAGTACCACATGCACCGCAAGAACATGTCGAAGAACGCCGACGGCTCGACCGGCGTGGACCTCAACCGGAACTACGCCTGGGGCTGGGGCGGCGGCGGGGCCTCGCCGGACCCGGGCGACGACACCTATCGCGGGCCCTCCGCCTTCTCCGAGCCCGAGACCAAGGCGGTGAAAGCCTTCGTCGAAGCGCGCCCGAACCTCAAGACCCTGATCTCCTACCACACCTTCTCCGAGCTGATCCTCTACCCGTGGGGCGGCT
Organism: Elusimicrobiota bacterium; assembly: GCA_028714015.1. Classification (GTDB taxonomy): domain Bacteria; phylum Elusimicrobiota; class Elusimicrobia; order UBA1565; family UBA9628; genus GWA2-66-18. The sequence goes on from JAQTNG010000005.1 coordinate 30,432, forward strand.
CCGACGCTCAGATCCCGGACGCGAAGGCCCTGGCGGCGTTCAGGGCCATGGCCGGGGAGATGGCCAAGATGACGGGCTACACGGCCGAGCAGTCGAGCGACCTCTACGTCGCCACCGGCGACACCTGCGACTGGGCCTATGCCGAGAAGGGCATCTTCGCGTTCACCTTCGAGCTGACGCCGAAATCGATGTGGGACGGCGGCTTCTACCCGGGCGCCGCGGCCGTGCAGCGCGTCTTCCAGGCCAACATACGCCCCGCCCTGTACCTCATCGATCTGTCCGACGATCCGCTGCGGGCTGCGAAGGGCGCGAGCGTCTTCGCCTCGGCTCCGGCGTCGAAGTCCCAAGGAGAAGCGACCAAGTGAAAATCATACCGGCGATCCTCGCGGCGGCATGTCTGTCCTCGGCGGCGGCGGCCCAGTCGCTCGAGGCCCTGCGCTTCTCGGCCGACGCGGCCTTGACCGAAGCCCTGCCGTTGGCCCGCAATCCCGCTCTCGCCCGGCCGCAGGAGCCGGTTCTCCAGAAGCCCCTGAACCCGCGGCCGATGGGGCCCTTCGAGGCGCCCGGCCCGGTCGTCGGCAAGGCCGTCCTCTCCTCGCTGATGTCGGCCAACCGCCACTTCACGACGAGGCAGTTCGGCGCGCGGACGCTCGACCTCGGCATCGCGTCCGACGCCGCCTTCTCGAACAAATACTTCACCTTCTCGGACGCGAAGGCGACCGCCTTGGCCCCTTTGGGCGACCTCAACCGCCTGCGCGGCGCCGGCGTGAACGCGCGCGTCGACGCGAACACCGTCTACAACTTCAAGATCATCGTCAACATCTTCAGCCCCGTGCGCGGCAGCACGCTGAAGATGACCCCGACCCAGGGCACGTCCGGCCCGGCCTCCGACATGAAGACGGGGGCGCTGCTCGACGCGACCCGCGCCAAGTCCTTCGTCTTCAAGGCCAAGGGCCAGGAGCTGTGGCTGTCCTACGACGCCGACGTCCTGCCCGACGGCTCCGGCTTCGCCGCCACGCGCAGCTTCCTGTTCACCAAGGAGGACGGCCTCTCCTCGAAGGCCTGGCCTCTGGCCGAGTCCAAGCTCCCCCTCGACTCGAGCGCGACCGTGGACCTCGGCGGCCTCAAGCTCGGCCTGACCCGCACCGCCGCCGGCGAGCTCATCATCCGCGAATAGAGCGTCCGGCTTGCCAAAACCTCAACTTCTTCCTATCGGGGAAGTTGCGGTATTGGTAAGCCCGGCACTCAACTAGTATCATTCAACTATGAAACACGCCCTCCTCCTTCTCGTTTTGTCGTCGGCCGCGTCGGCCGCGTCCGTGCCGTTTCTCCCGGCGTCGACTTTGCGCTACGAGCCGACGGCGGTCGAGCTGATGGAGGACTGCCGCTCAGCCAAGAAGCGCGCCGAGTCGGCGCTCGAGGGCGTCGCGAGCATGCCCGCGGGCAGCCGCACGTTCGACAATACGCCCTGGGCGCTCGACCGGATCGGTTCCGACCTCTCGGACAACACCGCGTCCGACACCTTCCTCAAGTACGTCTCGGTCTCCTCTTCCGTGCGCGACGCCGGCAACGAGTGCGAGACTTTGCTCGGCCAGTTCTCAGTGGACATGTACTCGCGCGAGGACCTGTACCGCGCGCTCAAGGAGTACGCGGCCAAGGGCGAGGCGCTGACCGGCGAGTCGAAACGCCTCGTCGACAAGGAGCTGCTCGACTTCAAGCGCTCCGGTCTCGAGCTGCCGAAGGACAAGCGCCAGGAGGTCACCGACCTGCGCAAAAAGCTCGTCGAGCTCGAGGCGACGTTCGGCAAGAACATCAACGAGTACAAGGACTTCGCGCTGTTCGACAAGTCCGAGCTCGACGGCCTGCCCGAGGACTTCGTCGCGCGCCTGGAGAAGGTCGACGGCAAGTACAAGGTCGGCCTCGATTACCCCGACTACTTCCCGTTCATGGAGAACTCCTCGAACCCGGCCGCGCGCCGGACCATGGAGGCCAAGTTCGACGACCGCGCCGCGCGCCTGAACCTGTCGGTGCTCAAGGAGGTCCTCGCGCTGCGCCTGAAGGCCGCGAACCTCCTCGGCTACCCGTCGCACGCGGCCTTCATCCTCGAGGACCGCATGGCGAAGGACCCGAAGACGGTGGCCGCCTTCGTCGCCCGCCTGCGCAAGAAGCTCAAGATCCTCGGCGCCGACGAGCTCGAGACGCTCAAGGCCCTCAAGTTCGTCTTCGAGGGCCGCGCCTCCGACGGCCGGTTCAACGCCTGGGACTGGCGCTACTACGACAACCAGCTCAAGAAGGCCAAGTACTCCGTGGACAACCAGAAGATCAAGGAGTACTTCCCCGCCGACTACGTGACCGAGCAGATGCTCGGCGTCTACCAGAAGCTCCTGGGCCTGAAGTTCCGCGAGGTCACCGACGCCGGGACCTGGCACCCCGACGTGAAGCTCTTCGAGATCACCGACGCCGCGGGTGGGGAGCCGATCGCGTACTTCTACCTCGACCTGTTCCCGCGAGAGGGCAAGTACAAGCACGCCGCCGCGTTCTCGATGATCACGGGCCGGGCGCTCCCCGACGGGCGCTACCAGAAGCCGGTGTCGTCGATGGTCGCCAACTTCAACAAATCGACAAAAGATCGCCCGTCCCTGCTCACGCACGACGAGGTCGAGACCTTCTTCCACGAGTTCGGCCACATCATGCACCAGACCCTGACCAAGGCCCGCTACGGGCGCTTCGCCGGCTCGGCGACCGCGCGCGACTTCGTCGAGGCCCCGTCGCAGATGCTCGAGAACTGGGTCTGGGACCGAGAGGTCCTGCAGTCGCTGTCGGGCCACTACCTCGACCACTCCAAGAAGCTGCCCAACGAGCTCCTGGACAGGATGCTCGCGGCCAAGAACGTGAACTCCGGCCTCGTCAACCTGCGCCAGCTCCTGTTCGGGTCGGTGGACCAGCTCTACCACGGGACCCCGCCTTCCGACACGACCAAGGCCTACGCGCGCCTGGCCAAGGACATCTCGATGATCCCGATGTCCGAGGGCACGCATCCCGAGGCGAGCTTCGGCCACCTGATGGGCTACGACGCGGGCTACTACGGCTACCTGTGGTCCAAGGTCTACGCCGAGGACATGTTCTCGCGCTTCAAGGCGGAAGGAGTCCTCAATTCCGCGCTCGGGCGCCGCTACCGGACCGAGATTCTGGAACGCGGCTCGTCGCGCGACGAGATGGAGTCGCTCAAGGCCTTCCTCGGCCGCGAGCCCAACGAGAACGCGTTCCTCGAGAGCATCGGGTTGAAGCCCGGCAAGAGCTGACGACGCTGATGCAGGCCGGGGCGGGGAGATTCACCCTCGCCGGGGACGGTCGGGATTGACCCGACCTCCGGGGTCTGTCCGCGACGTATAAAAGACTCTTGTCGCGGCAGACCCAGGCCGCCGGCGAGGGTGAATCTCCCCGCCCCGATTGACCTGCGTCGTCATCGTCGCCCGAGGCCCGGCGGCGAGCTACGGCTTCCCGTCGGCGTAGATCGTGCGGGTCTCGGGGTTGGTCTCGCGCACGCCGCGGACCTTGAGCGCCCACGCGGCGGCGAGGCCCGCGGCGAGCGACACCCACTGCGACGGCGACAGCGCCGACGAGAGGAACACGCCGCGGTCGTCGCCGCGCAGGAACTCGATCGAAAACCGCAGGATCGAGTAGTAGAGGATGTAGCCGATGAACGCGGTGCCGTAACGATACTTCCCCGCGCGGATGCCCGGCATCACCCAGCCGATGAGGACGGCGGCGGCCAAGGCCTCGCCGAACGCCTCGTAGAGCTGGGTCGGGTACAGGAGGACGCCGAGCAGGCGCGGCGGCACGCTCGACGCCGGGTCCATGAACGCCGAGCCCCAGGGCAGGCCGGTCGGGCGCCCGTGGCAGCAGCCCTCGGTCCAGCAGCCGATGCGGCCGAGCACGTGGCCCATCGCCAGCGCGGCCGCGAAGTAATCGGCCACGGGAAGGTAGGCGCGCGGGCGGTGCGTCTTGTTGTGCCAGACCTGATAGAGAAAGCCCGCGAGGCAGGCGAGCAGGAAACCCGACCAGAACACCCAGCCCGTGTTCCACTCGCGCAGCATCGGCCTGGGATTCGCGGCGAAATCGCGCCACTCGACGATGAAGAAGCCGAGCTTGCCGCCGGCCAGGGCCGCGACAAGCAGGGTCCCCACCAGGGAATAGAACAGCGCCGGCGTGGCCTGCATGTTCTTGACCTGGGTCCGCAGCCAGACGATCCCGGTCAGGTAGCCGAGCGCGACGAGGACCGAGTAGGTGGCCAGCGTCGTTCCGTCCGCCCAGCGCCACAGGATCGGGTGCATCTCAGGGCTTCTCGCAGAGGATCTGCTTGAGCACCGATTGCGGCCCGTCCACCATCGACGCGTAGGTCAGATACAGGTGCCAGGCCCGCTCGATCGTGGGCGTGATCATGTGCCGCGTCTGCGGCAGGTTCTCGACGTACAGCTTGTACCAGTGCCGCAGGGTCTTCGCGTAATGCCCGTAGCGGAAGTTGATGTGCTTCACGCGAAAGCCCAGCTTCTCGATGATCTTCAGGTGCACGTGGATCGGGAACTGGAAATGGTCCGGGAAGACGTACTTCTGCGAGAACGTTCCCGAAATCGTCGTGTAGTTGGTCAGGCCCGCGTCGTTGGCGGGCGGTATGATCGCGTGGAACCAGGCCTTGCCGCCGCTCTTCAACAAGCCATAGCAATGCCTATAGTAGCGCTCGATCTCGGAGCGGTCGAGGTGGCTGATCATGCCGCAGGTGTGGAGCTTGTCGAAGCTTCCGTCGGCGGGCACCTCGAGGTAGTGCAGCAGCTTCAGGTTCCTCGAGAAGCCGTCATCGACCTGGTTCTGCGACAGGGTGATGCCGAGGGTGTTCTTGCAGCCGTACTTGGTCTCGGCCAGGTGCGGCGCGAAGCCGTAGCCGGTGCCGATGTCGATGAACTTGTCGCCGGGCTGGACCTGCAGGGCCGTCAGCGCCTGGTCGAACTTGTCGTACTGGGCGTCGTCGAGCGTCTGATCGTCGAGGTTTCCGATCTTGAGCGGGTCCTTCCACATCGCGCACGAGTAGGCCTTCGTGCGCTTGTCGAGATAGGACAGTATGAAATCGTTGGGCAGGTCGTAATGCGAGCTCACCGCCCGCAGCTTGCGGCGTATGCCGGAGGGGAACAGCGCGGTCGTGACGTAGCGCAGTTGGTGCTTGAGCTTGATGCGCCAGAGCTGGTCCTGGCGCACGAAGTTGCGCGCGCCGACGAAGGCGTACATGTCGCCGTTGAGGTCGGCGTCGCCCATCGCGTAATGGTCGAGGAACTCGGACAAGTCCTGGCGCGCGAGGGCCGCGAGCGACTCCTCGGTCTTGCAGGCCATCTCGACCTTCTCGGGGCCGGAGCCGACGGCGCGGCTCTGGCCCTTGTGGGAAATGCGGATGGTGTAGGGAAGCGTCGGGAACATCCAGTTCATCGCGTCGCCGGCCTGGTCGAGTTTGGACAAGGAATCTCCTATGGCCTTAAGCTTAACGGCGGGCCGCGCGCGCGTCAAGGCCGGGGCTTGACGCAGGCGAGAGCCGGGGTCATAATCGTTTCCATGAACGCCCTCCCCCTCCTGGCCGCCGCCCTGCTGGCCGCCTTCGCCGCGCTGCCCCTCCAGGCCCAGAACATCGACCCGAAAGACGGGAAAAAGGCGGCAAAACTCGCCGAGAAGGACAGCGACTTCAGATCTTTGCCTGACGATGAGAAGCAGGCGGTCATCCTCTTCATCGCCGAGCAGATCCACGGCCGCCGCCGCCGGGCGATCAGCGCGGACATCCGCACCTTGACCGGCCGGGACGTAGGGGCCTTGAAGAAAAGAGCCGCGGCGAGGGAGATCGTCCTCGCCGAGCAGGACAAGGACCCCGTCTCCATCCCCGGAACGAGCAAGCTCGAAATCAGGCCTATCGAGACTCCGGACTTCGGGAGGCTGTTCGGGGACAACGAGTGGACCGTGCTGGAGAACTCGGCCGAAGCCCAGACGCTCAAGCAGAACATAGACAAGGTCGTCGACTTGCTGAAGAAGAACGACGGCCGCCTGGTGTCGATGCACGTCGAATCCTCGGCCAGCACCTTGCGCAACACGGGCAAGGCGGCGAACCTGACCCACCTTGAGCTGTCCAAGCTGCGCGCCGAGGCCGCCGCCCGGTACGCCCTCGACTATTTGAAGATGAAGGGCTTCCCCCTCGACGAGGACGAGCAGGTGACGCTCGACTATAAGGGGACCAACGGCAACGGCACCTCGGGCCCCTCGAGCCCGTTCGCCGTCCCCGCCGACGCGGACCCGAAGCTCGTCGCCGCGGGCTCATGCGAGGCCCCTCCCGAGCTCAAGGCCGCCGCCGCCAAAGGCACGGCCATGACGACGGACGACTGGTCCGAGATCGCCTCGTTCTACAACCCGAACAAGTTCGTCCATTTCACCTTCGACGCCCTGTTCGAGGTCAATAACGCCAAGCCCGGAGTCAACACGCCCGGCGAGGCCCACATGGTCACCGCCGACGTCGATTACAGGAAGAAGCTGAAGATCCGGCTGCCGCACCTCGAGATTCATCTGCCGCGCATCAGCTTCAAATGGCTCGCCAACTTGTTCGATTCGGATAAGCGCAGGGCGCGGCACGCGGTCCGCTGCCCTACGTTCAAGAAGAGGTAGACGGCCATGCTGACTTTGCTCGCGGCCCTATTCCTGTCGGGGCCGCCCGCGGCGCGCGCGGAGGGGCCGCCCGCCGCGCAGGCGCCCGCGCTCGACGCCGCCGACGAGAACGGAGACGGGATCGTCAGCGGCAAGGAACGCCGGCGCAAGCGCCGCGCCGACCGGCGCGCGCGCCGCGGCGACAAGGGCCCCAACGGCGAGATCATGAGCGACGAGCAGGCCGACGCCGCCGACGCCGCCGAGTCCTCGGCCCGGGGCTCGGCCGCCTCCGGCAAGGCCGCGACCGCCGCCGCGGCGCTCAAAGGCTCCTTGCCCTCCGCCGACGCGGGCGGCGGCATTCCCGGCTCGGCCGCGAACGGCTCGGCCGCGGGCGGCGGCCGAACGTCCGACGCGGCGACGAGCGCTTCGGCCGGCCGCTCGGCGACAGCCCCCGCGGACGGCGCTCAGAAGCCGAGCGGCAATCCCGGCAGCCCCAAGGCGCCGTCCGATTTCGCGCTGGCCGCTCGCTCCGGCTACGCCCCGGCCTTCGCGGCCGCGGGGCTCAAGCTCGGCCCCGACGGCAAGAGCGTCCTGCGCCTCGACGGCAAGCCCGCGACGCCGGAGGACTACGCGCGGCTGCAAAAGGAGATCGCCTCGATGCCGGCGGCTCTGGGCCGGCGTCCCGACTTCTTCTCCGTCGTCAGCCCCGAGCATTACGCCGGCCTCAAGCGCGGCTATAACGAGAAGAAGGACGACCCGGTGTACAAGGACGTCGGCACGACCGAGGAGGACCGCGACTTCGTCCACACCGCCTCCTGCTCCAAGCTCTCGGGGGACTGCAACAAGAGCGTCGAGAAGGCCTCCTACAAGAAGGGCGACTTCGTCGCCCCCGAGGACCTCGACAGCATGTGGAACGCCCTGCAGAAGGAGCTCGACGGCTCGGCGGAGGGCGGCGGGGGCGGCGGCCTGCCGGACCCCGGAGCGGCGCGCTCGCAGGTCGCGCGCGAGAAGGCCATGGACGCCGCGCGGGCCTTGAGCGACGGGAAGCCGGACGACGCGGCGGGCTCTTCCGGCGCGGCGACGACGGCGGCGAAAGCCCCGGACACGACGCCCGTCTCCCAGGCCGTGGCCTCGGTGCGACGCTTATGGAAAAACGCCGCCCTCGCCCTCCCGGGAACGGGCGGCTCGAAGGACGGGGGCTCGAACCCGCTTCTCCCGGCCGGCGCTTTGGCCCTCGCGGCGCTCGCCGCCCGCGCGCTGTTCATGCGCCGAAAAGAATGAAGACACGCACCCTCGCTTCCCTGGTGATAAGAGGCGTCCGTGAAATATTCTGGCCCTCGGGGCGGCCCCTGGTCGGGACGATCATTTTGACGGATTTCTGCAACCTGAGCTGCGCCCATTGCGCGACGTCCAACCATCGCCAAGAGCACCATTCGTACGACGAGGTCTCCCGCGAGATTCGCGCCCTGTACGATCTCGGCGTGCGCATTCTCTTCTTCTCGGGCGGCGAGACCATGCTGTGGCGGCACAGCGGGAGGACCGTCCGGGACCTCGTCCGTGAGGCTAAGGCGATGGGATTTCCCATCGTCAATTTCGTCACCAACGGCACGGTCGATTTCGACACCCCCGAGGCGAGCCTTATCCTGCTGAGCCTGGATGGGACCAAGCCCACCCATGATGATATCCGCGGGGTCAGCTACGACCGCATCATGGAGAATCTAAAGAGGGTCACCGCCTCCAATGTCTGCGCCTACGTCGCGCTCAACAGCCGCAATTACCTTGAGATCCCGAGGATCGCCGAGCTGGTCAAAGCCCATCCGAAGCTCAAGTCCATGTCGTTCAATTTCCACACCCCCTACCCGGGCACGGAAGGTCTGGCCATGAGCCGCGGCCAGAAGGAGCATGCGGCTCGGGAAATCAAGACGCTCATCGGGAAGGGATACCCCATTTTCAATCTCTCCTCATGCATCGACTCCTATCTCGACGGGACCTGGAGTCGCCCGTGCGCTCAATGCGTGGTGTCCGAGGACAACGCACGCACGACCTGCGGACGCTGCAGCAAGATCGCGGGGCTCTGCAAGGAGTGCGGATATCTCTTCGCCGTGGAGTACTCCAAGCTCTTCGCCGGAGACTTGCGGGTGATCTTCGAAATGCTGAGGACCTACCCTCGCTATGTCTAGCGTCCCCGTGAAGGCCCGATGCCGGCCCTGATTCGCGCCGCGACGCAAGCCGCCCGGAACCTCATCGTGGGGGGCGGGCAGGAGTTCGTGTTCAGGCGCACGCACCCGCAAAACGGCCTGCGCTTCGGGACCCCGATTCCCGAGTCTCTTCCCTTCTACGTGCATATTCCTTTTTGCAAGACGCTCTGCCCTCACTGCCCGTACAATAAAATCACCTATGAGCGGAGTCTTGCCGGCGCTTATACCGCCGCTCTCATCCGGGAAATCGAACAGGCGCATCGGCAGCTCGGTTCATGCGAGGTCCCGTCGATTTACATCGGCGGCGGCACTCCGACCTTGCTGATCGACGAACTCCCGAGCATACTCGATGCCATTCGCTCCCGCTTTCGTCTCACGGGAAAAATCTGCCTCGAGACATCGCCCCAAGAACTCACCCAGGAGAAGATCGCCCGCCTCGAGGATATGGGGATAAGCATGCTCAGCATCGGCGCGCAGTCCTTCGACGACGAGCGGCTCCGATTTCTAGGCCGCTCCCACACCGCCTCCCTGCTGCGGGAAGTCCTGCCGCGGGTCCTCGCAGCCAAATTCGACTCGGTGAATGTCGATCTCATCTTCGCCTACCGGGATCAGACGGCGGCTCAGTTGCGGCGGGATATCGACGAAGTCCTGGCGACGGGCGCCACGCAGCTCACCTGCTACCCGCTCTTCACATTCCCGCACAGCGCCGCGGGAGAGCAAAAGAAACTGCAGCGGATCCAGGGGCCCGGCATCCTCCGGCGGCGGAGCCTATACCGCGTCCTGCATGAACACTGCCTCTCCAGAGGGTTGGAGCGCACTTCGGTGTGGGGATTCAAGAAGGCGGGAGATGAGCGGTTTTCCTCGGTG
>JAQTNG010000006.1 GCA_028714015.1 Elusimicrobiota bacterium
CCTCTCTGGGCGAAGGTCGTGGCTCCTCTGTCCGTCGCCGCCGCCGTCGCCGTCGCGATTCACGTCGGCGCCGTCCCCGTGCTGACGCTCGCGGTCGGGCTCGTCGTCTCGGTGCTCGCTCACGAGGTCGCGCACCTCGCGGTCCTCCACCGCCTCGGCGATCACACCGCCGAGCACGCCGGGTCTCACAGCCTCAATCCGTTCGCCCACATCGACGCGGTCAAGACCGTGATCGTCCCGGCGCTGTCGCTGGCGATCTCGAGCATCCTGCTGCCGTTCCCGATCCTGCTCGGCGCGGGCAAGCCCGTGGACGTGGATTTCAACAACCTGCATTCCCCGTTCGGCGGACCCCGCTCGGGGCGCAACACCGTATGGGTCGCCGCGGCCGGTCCCGCGACGAACCTCCTGATCGCGGGGCTGGCGTTCGGCGCGGCGGCGATCCTGCCCGTGGGCGGCGTGCTCGCGGTCGTGGCGCTCAGCCTCGCGAAGATGAACCTGGCGCTCGCCGCGTTCAACATGCTGCCCCTGCCCCAGCTCGACGGCGGCAAGATGCTCGCCAGCCTCCTCCCGGAGCGGTTCTACGCCAAGTGGGTGTTCAACCCGAAGGTGGAGCGCGGCTACCAGGGCTTGGCCCGGCGGATCTATGAGGGCCCGTCCAATGTCCTGACCTGGCTCGCCGACTCGATGGGCGTGCGCACGCAGAAGGGCATCAACACCTTGGCCAACACCGTGACGTTCACGGCGCTCGCGGCGTTCTACGCGGCGGCCTACTTCCACTTCGCGCTGGCGCTTCCCTTGCTGTTCCTCGCTTTGCCCTGCTCGTACGACTACTGGTGCATCCGCGAGAAGGTCCGCTCCGAGGCCGCCGTGCAGGACCTCATGGAGCTCATGAGCCAGTGGAGCGCGGTGATCGTTCAGATCGCCGAGGACCTCGGTCTCGACAGCGAGGTCTCCGCCTACGAGACCGAGCACGCGATGAAGAACGCGCTCGAGACGCTCGTCGACGAGATGATGGCCAAGGAGGAGTTCCGAGCCCTCTCCGACGACCAGAAGCTCGAGGCCCTGATGAAGCAGTATCCGGACAAGGCCGCCGAGTTCCTGAAAGAGAAGGCCATGCCCGAGGACTCGATCGAGAAGATCAAGGCCGTCCTCGCCGACCCGCGCAACGGGCCGTTCTACGAGCGCCTGCGCAAGTGGTTCAAGGAACACGAGATCTTCGCTCGCTGGGACAACAAGCACCAGCAGGGCAAGCTCAAGGACGCGATGAAGAACGCCGACAAGCCCAAGGAGCAGGGCGCCGGCGGCCCCGGCGGCGCGGCCCTCTCCGCGATCGCGGCCATCGGCCTCGGCGCCGGCATGGGCATGTTCCCCGACTTCGCGCCGCACCTCGCGGCGGTGCTCGGCGGCCTCGGCGTGTTCGGGATGTTCGGCATGCTGACCGGGACCGGCGACTCGGCGCCCGCGGACCCCATGACCAAGGTGGCGGCCGACACCGAGATGTCGCGCGAGACCCTCACCGTCACGCTCGCGGCGAACGCGATCGAGGCCGACGTGCAGCGGGTTTTCGACGGCCTCGACCACTCGAACCTGGCGCCGGGCGCGGAGTCCCGCACCTACAGCGTGGTCCTCGCCAATCGCACCGACGCGCATCTCGTCGCGCGCCGCATCGCCCTCGATCCCGCGGTCGCGTCGATGTTCGTGCACCCCGACCTGCGCGCGGCGATGGCCCTGCCCGCGGCGGAGCCGCTGAGCGTGATGGCTTCGGTCCGCCCTTCCTGGACGCAGAAGGTCAAGCTCAACAACGCCTACCCTCAGGGGCGGGTGCGCGTCGTGTTCGCGAACGCCGCCGCCGCCCACCACGTGCTCGGCCAGCTGCCGGCCCCGAAGGAGATGAAGGGGAACACGGCCATCGAGACGACCCTGCGCACCGCCGCCGAGGCCGCCGAGCTCGCGCGCTCACTCGCCGGCGACGAGACGGTCACATCGGTCATCGTCTCTCACGTCGTGCACGGCCTCCTCCTGACGCGCGGCCGCGCTCACGCCGCCGAGGCGCCCGTCGCCGAGACGCCCGCCCCTGAGGCTCCCGCCGTTGAGCCCGCTCCCGAGCCCGCGCCGCAGGCGGCCGGGTGGATGTCGAAGATCCGCGCTCTCCCCGAGGGCCCGGGCCTTCCCGTCGTGGTCCGTTTCGCCGAAGACCTCGTTCTCGAGGGCGTCCTCGGGATGCTCGGTTATGAAGGCGTCGAGACGTCGTCTTCCGACGGCCGCGTCATCGCGACCATCCCCGCCGCGTCAGTCGCGCGAGCGGCGGAGCTCGCGCAGCGCATGGCCGAGTTCGACGACGTCGACACGGTGTCGGTCGCGCCGGCCGTCGTCCAGCATCTGCGAGGCGTGAATCGGACCGGGATTCCTTCCGCCTCGGCCGCTTCGCCCGAAGCCTCGGCCGTGCGGCAGCCGGAGCCGGCCCCCGAGGCCGTTCCCGCGCCGCCCGCGAAGCCGGCGTTGCCCGCGAAGGTCGTCAGCCACGGCAAGGCCGAGTACGGCGTCAACGTGGTCCTGGTGAAGTTCGCCGAGGGAACCGCCGAGGCCGACATCCGCGCGGCGCTGTCCCGCCACGGCCAGAACACCCTGTATCACCACGGCGACATGTACACCTTGTCCGCCGCGAGCGCCGAGCAGGCGGGCGAGAAGGCCGCCGCCCTCGCCGCCGAGACGAGCGTGGAGGCCGTCAAGGTCCACCCGAACGTCGCCGCCAGGATGACCGGGGATGAGGAGCCGTATGCCGGCGCCCCGGCCTACGATCACGACCGCGCGATCATCGTCGAGTTCCGCGAGGGAACGAGCGCCGAAATGATCAAGGACTACGCCGAGGTGCGCCGCCTGCAGCTCGTGCACGCGAACTTCCGCGGGTCCGAGACCGCCGCGCTGCTCGAGGTGCCGAAGGGCGCCGACCTCCGCGAGACGCTGCAGATGCTCGTCGACGAGACGGCCGCCCCGCACTCGGCCGCTTCGGCCGCGCGCCCGTTCCAGGAACAGCCCGGCGAGCCCGAGCTGAAGCCGTCGGCCGCCGCGGTCGCGGCGGCGGTCGAGCCCGAGCCCGCGGCGCCCGCCGTCGTGCGCCGCGACCCGGCGCAGGCGTGGGTTGAGTACCTGCAGAACGTCACGCTCAGCGACGGCAAGAGCAAGCTGACCGACAAGCAGGTTCAGCTCCTGAGCGTCATGCTCAAGCCGCTCGCCCGCCAGCCCGACGAGAAGCGGCCGCCGATCGTCGGCCGCGGCGACGAGATCAAGCGGATGCTGCCGATCGTGACCTCCCCGCGCGGCATGCGCAACTCCGTCATCCTCATCGGCGAGGCCGGCGTGGGCAAGACCGCCGTGCCCGAAGGACTCGCGGAGATGATCGAGGACGCCGAGGCCGCGACCGCGGCCGACAGCCAGGCGTTCCTTCAGTTCGAGCGGCTCAAGGGCCGCTGGCTCGTCGAGCTCGACATCAACAAGATCCTGACCCAGGACGATCCCGTCGGCATGCTGTCGGCCATACTCGACCTCCTGCCGCGCCTGAATCAGGGCGCGCCGTCGCGCGGCAACGACATCATCGTCCTGATGGACGAGATACAGAAGTTCTTCCTCGACAACTCGGGGCAGAAGATCGCCAACGTGCTGAAGGGCCCGCTGCGCGACGGCAAGATCTCCGTCATCGCGACGACGACCCGCTCGGAGTTCAAGAAGTTCATCGAGGGCGACGACGCGTTCCGCCGCCGCTTCGAGAAGATCGACGTGGAGGAGCCGACCGTCCCGCAGACGATCTCGATCCTGCGCGCGATGAAGGCCTGGCTTCAGGGCCTGCACGACGCCGTGATCCCGGACGAGGCGCTCGTGGCGGCGGCGAAGCTCTCCGATCAGTTCGACAAGACGAACTTCAACCCGGACAAGGCGATCAAGGCCGTTCAGGACGCGGCCGAGCTCTCCCGCCCGGACAACCTGCGCGCCGCGATCACGCTCGACCTGCGCGAGACGTGGGGCGAGCTCGTCGTGGCCGTCAACGAGGCGCGCCAGGCGCTGATCGACAAGGGCATCGCCTCGACTCTCGCGCTGCCGGTCGACCTTTACAACAAGGTCGCCGGGCTCGTGAAGAAGGCCGAGTCGCTGTACGCCGAAGGCGAGGCCGTCGCCACGGGCAAGGGCCAGGTCACGACGGACGTCGTCAAGCGCGTGATCGCGGCGAAGACCGGCATCGCGTCCGGACAGCTGAACCTGGGCGAGGACGACGCGGCGCGCTACACGAAGATGGAGGGTGAGATCGGCAAGCGCGTCGTCAACCAGGGACCGGCGCTGACGGCCATCGCCAACGCGGTGCGCCGCAACAAGGCCGGCCTCTCCAATCCTAATCGGCCGATGGGTAAGTTTCTTCTTACCGGACCGACCGGCGTCGGCAAGACCTACCTCGCCAAGGAGCTCGCGCGCTTCCTGTTCAACGATCCCGAGGCCATGATCCGCATGGACATGTCCGAGTACATGGAAGAGCACACGGCCCAGCGCCTGACCGGCTCGCCTCCCGGCTACGTCGGCTACGGCGAAGGCGGCCAGCTCACCGAGGCCGTGCGCAAGAAGCCCTACTCCGTCATCCTGTTCGACGAGGTCGAGAAGGCTCACCCGAAGGTGTTCGACGTGCTGCTGCAGATCCTCGACGACGGCCGCCTCACCGACGGGCAGGGCCGCACGGTCGACTTCAAGAACACCGTCATCATCATGACCTCCAACTCGGGCATGGGCGGCGTGGACGGCGAGAAGTACGCCAAGCTGCTCGAGAAGATCAAAGGCCATAACGACGAGGTCCAGAAGACGGCCGAGATCAACAAGCTCTGGGACGAGGAGATCGACCTGATGGTCGGCGCGGCCCTCAAGGAGCGTTTCCGGCCGGAGTTCCTCAACCGCCTCGACGAGGACCCGCTGTCGAAGAACAAGTGGATCCGCGTCAACCGCCTGCGCCCCGAGGACATCGCGAAGATCGCGACCATCCAGCTCAAGGAGTTCCAGCAGCTTCTGGCCGACCGGCACGACACCGACATCCAGTTCGACCAGTCGGCGGTGGACTTCCTCTCCGTCGAGGGATACTCGCCCTTGTACGGCGCGCGACCGATGACGGCCGCGATCGAGAAGAACATCATCGACCCGCTCGCGCAGTGGATCCTCAAGGAAGCCGAGGCGGGCAAGAACGACGTCCGCGGGGCGCTCATCAAGGTTTCCTACGCGGAAGGCAAGATCGTCTTCGCGGCGAGCAAAAAGCCCGAGAAGAACACGGCCCGCACGACCGTGCAGGGCGCGTCCGAGGCGGTCGCCGCCGAGCTGTTCTCGCTCATCGAGCGCCTGTCGGGCGGCGTCGACGCCGAGGAGCCCTCGGAGAACTTGTTCGACCAGCTGATGCGCAAGGCCCTGCCTCCGAAGGAGGGGGCGTCGGCGCCGTCCGCCTCGACCGAGCGGACGAAGGCCTTCCTCGCGCCCGGCGCGGGGCTCTCCGTGAATTCCGCCGTGGTCAACGCGGAACACAACAACTCCAAGAAGAAGGACGCGGCGACCCGCGCGCTGACGGCCGAGTTCCTCGCGGCCGTGAAGGCGGCGGGCTGGGACGAGAGCGTGATCCAGGCTCTGGACACCCCGGCCTCCGGCCAGGGCGAGGGCTGGCTCAAGCAGATCGTCAAGCTCGCCAAGGAGCAGGCGACGAAGGCCGGCGCGGCGGCCCCCGTCACCGTGACGGCGAAGGTGGACGCGGACGCGATCCGCGTCGCCGTCGGCGGCGCGTACGAGCTCTCGGCCGACGATCAGAAGGCCTTGGTCATGCACTTCAGCGGGACCGCGCCCGAGTCCTACCTGGCGGCCCAGCAGAAGGCCGACAACCTGAACCTCAGCGCCCGCCTGCTCTGGGACCACAACCTGCTCGACCTGTACCGCCGCCTCGCGTTGATTCCCGGCGCGCGCATGGGCTTCAAGACCGGGCCCGAAGGCACCCAGATCTGGCTCGAGATCCGCAAGGAGACGCCGGCGCTCTCGGCGGGTGCCAAGATCGCCGCCGCCGTGAGCGACGGGCCGGCCGCCAAGGGCACTCCTCATCAGATCCGGGAGATGGCCAAGACCCGCGAGCTGATGCTGAGGGTCATCGACCAGTCGAAGCTCAAGGAGAACGAGCGCGACGGCCACGCGATCCGTATCGCCGCGGCCGAGGGCTACGCCATGCTGGCGCAGCCGTCGGACGCGGCGGTCGCCCGCGGGTGGATCAACGCGAAGAATTGGGGGGCCGAGGTCGTCGAGGAGAAGCCGGACAACACGTGGTCCTCCCCGACGGTCAAGGTCGAGGTCGGCGCGGATTGGCCGCTGGCGATGACCGCGGCCCTCATCCTCGAGCGCTTCGGCGGCGCCGAAGATGTGGAAGCGCTCGAGAACATGGCCCGCCGCGTGACCGGCACCTCCCACTACGAGGTCCCGATTCATAACGCCCTCGTGCAGGCTTTATCCGCGATCTACACGCGCCTGGGCCTGGCGGCGACGCGCGAGGCGATCCACCGCGCCGCCCAGATCAAGGGCGGCCGCACGACCGACATCAACGAGGCCGCCAATCGCGCCCTGGGCTCGGTCGGCATGCCCGCCGACCTCGACAACGCGAAGACCGACGCCGACGCCTACCTCGCGATGATGAAGCGGCTCGGCCGCGCCGGCGAGCTTCAGCGGATCTTCCGGGAAAACAACTTCTGGGCCATGAACACGGCCGAGCCCGTGCGCCAGGCCGCGCTCAAGCTCGCCGGCGAGACCGAAACGAGCGACGAAGCCCTCAACCGCCTCCACAACATGTTGAAGACGCAGACGAGCTACTCGCGCACCGGCTACGAGATGTCGCGCGCGTGGGCCGCCGTCGTCGCCCGCGAGGGCCTCACGCTCGGCCTCGGCGACGCGATGAAGCGCTACCTCGACGCCCGCGGCGTGAAGGACTACAGCCTCGGCTCGAGCTGGCCGATACTTTACGCGTATGTCGTGACCGCCCAGCTGGCCGGAGGCGCCGACACCTTGGCGCCCCTCGAGGAACTGATGAACCAGTCCCCGAGCGACATCGCCAGCGTCAACGAGCAGGCCTACTTCAGCTCGCCCGACGCCTGGGCCCGCGTCCTGGTGCGCAACGGCAAGTTCGAGGAGTACTCGCGCTCGCAGGGCTTGAACGCCGACGGTTCGCCGAAGCCCTCCAGGCTGCAGGAGATGCTGACGAGCCAGACCCGCCCGATGTTGGCCGCCGCCGCCCTGCGCGCGATCGCCTATGCCCGCGACCCCTTCTTCTCCCGCCGCGCCGCCGAGCCGAAGGGGAATGTCCCCGACATCCACCCCGCGGCGACCGGGTCCGCCTCCTCCTCGTCGTCCAATTCGTACCCGCGCGGCCCCAGCAACCCCCGCTTCCGCGACGACTGGCCGCCCCGCCACGACATGTTCTAATCAGCCGGGGTCAGACCTCCCGTTGTTGCATACAACGCAACAACGGGAGGTCTGACCCCGTTGCGTTAGAGCTCGGCGCGGAGGCGGCGGAGCTCGGCGAGGTAGCGGTGCGTGCGGACCGCGGCGGACTTGGGGGCGGCGGCCTCCGACAGCGCCGCGTCGAGCGACTTGGCCGCCTCTTCCTTGAGGCCCATCGCCTTGAGTATTTTGGCCTCGAGCGCGACCGCGCGCAGCCAGTTGTCGCCGTAGCCGGTCTTGACGGCGGCGCGGGCGGAGATCAGCGCGGAGGGAAGCTCCTTCTGCTCGAACAGGAGCCGGGCGTAGCCGTAGTGGAAGGTGAACTCGTCGGGGTAGGCGCCGACGAGGGAGTCGTACAGGGCGCGCGCCTCGCCCAGACGGCCGGCCTTCGCCAGGCAGTACGCGCGTTCCAGGTTGGCTCCGCGCGCGAGCTTGAGCGTCGAGGCCTTGGCGTCGCCGCCGTAGGCCTCGGCCGCGGCGGACCAGGCGGCCTTCGCGTCGGCCTCCTTGCCCAGGGACTCCAGGAAGGAGGCCTCGGAGGCCCGCATGTCGCCCGGCACGAGGCCGTGCTCGCTGAGCTTCGGATCGGCGGCCCACTTGGCGGCGGACGCCCGCACGGCGCCCTCGAGCGCCTCGGCCGCGGGCCGGTCGCGCTCGACGAGATCGGAGGCCCAGTCCGCGAACTCGGCGTCGTCCGCGTATTCGGCGGTCAGCGCGGTGAGCGCGGCGAGCACGCCGCGGGCGTCGTCGTTCTTGGCCGCGAGCTCCCTGCTCGCGAGGAGGGCCTCGCGGCGGGACTCGGGCGCCGCGCCCGCCGCCGTCACGGCCTCGGCGTATTCCCCGCGCTCGAAGCGCCAGCGGGCGACGCGGGCGCGGCGCGCTCCGTCCCCGGCCGGGCTCGATTTCGCCACGGCCTGGGCGGCGACTTCGATCGGCTCGTTCATGAGGGCCTTGGATTCCCGGAGGAACGCGGCGAGCGATTCGGGGGAGCGGTAGCCGACCGCGCGGGAGACCTCCTGGCCGCGCTCGTCGAGCACGAGCAAGGTCGGGTAGCCGCCGACCTTGAAGCGGGCCTTCCAGTCCCAGGAGAGCTCCGCGTCGGCGTCGAGCGCCAGCAGCACGAAGCCCTCGGAGGCTTTCGCGAACGCCGCGGTCGGATAGACGCCTTCCTCGAGCATGTTGCAGGGGGGGCACCATATCCCGTAGAAGTGCACGAAGATCGGCTCGTGCGCGCGGCGCGCCAAGGTCACGGCCTTGCCGGGCTCGTTGACGAGGAAGCCGGCGGCGAACGGATGGGGCTTGGGCGCCAGCCTGGCGCGTTCGGCGTCGCGCTTGCGGCCGGAGACGCTGACGGTAAAGCGCTCCTGGCGGCAGAAGGTCTTGGCGTCGTCGCAGACGCTCGCGACGACCGGAACCTCGCCCGACGACGCCAGACGGCAGCGGAACACGCGCGGCGTGACCTCGTCGGCCTTGTTCTTCCCGCACTTCTGCGGGGCGTCGACGTTGAAGTGATGCCCCGGGACGGGCTTGAGCTCGAGGCGCTCGTTGAGCACGGCCGTCGCCGGATGCGAGAGCACCAGGGCGGGCTCGGCGGCCGACGCGGCGAGGGCGGCCATCAGGCAGGGGATGATCATGCCGCGGATTCTAGCTTTTTCCGCCGGCCGGTTTTGCGGCTCGTCGTCCATGGCGGAGGTCACTCCAGCGCGAAGCGGCGGCGAACGAGGCGTTGGAGCTTCTCCTCGGCCTCGGCGTCGGTCGCGGAGGCGACTTCGCGGTAAAGGACGGGAGCTATGATCAGGAACGCGTCCAGCACCTCGGGGTCGAAGTGGGAGCCGCGCTTCTCCCTCATGATGCTCAGGGATTGATCGAGGCCGATCGCCTCCTTGTAGGGACGGCGCGACGCGAGCGCGTCGAACACGTCGGCCACGGCGAAAATCCTCGCGATCAGCGGAATTTGGGCGCCCGTGAGCCCTTTGGGATAGCCGCTGCCGTCGAACTTCTCGTGGTGGAATTCCACGACCGCGCGCGCGCCGCGCAGCCACTTCGCGCGGCCGATGATGGCGACGCCCTTCATGACGTGGCCGTGCATGGCCTCGGTCTCGTCCGCGTCGAGGGCCGACGGCTTGAGCAGGACGTCGTCGCGGACGCCGATCTTGCCTACGTCGTGGAGGAAGGCTCCGGCGATCAGGTCCCGGACGCGCTTGTCGTCGAGCCCGAGCGTCTCGCCCAGGCTCGCGGCGTAGAGGGTCACGCGGTAGTTGTGGGCGCTCGTCTCGGAATCGCGTTCGGCGGCCGCGCAGCCGAGCACGTCCATGAGCTCGAGGTTGGCTTCCAGGAGCTCGTCGGCGAGGAGGGACTGGGCCCGGTTCAGCATGAGAATGACCGGGTAGAGCGCGACGGTCGCCGCCAGCACGGCCGCCACGAGCAGGACGAGGGACCAGAGGACGTCCTGCTTGATCCGCCTCAGCGTCTCGTCGTCGACCTGATAGACCGCTTCGAAGTAGGCGATCAAGGCCCCCTGATCGTCCAGGAGCGGCACCATGACCTGCAGCAGGAGCCGTCCATCCAGGAAGAACCGGCTGTAGCGCGGCTTGCCGCCGAGAGGGAAGCGATGGAGACGCTCGTGCGTCTTCCGGCTGATGTCGCCGCCGCCGCGGCGGACCGCCTCGAGCATCGGCCTGCGGCCGGCGTCGTAGAGCTCGACGACGACGAAGTGCTCCCGGACATGCTCCTCGCTTCGGCGCACCAGGTCCTCGTACCGCCGGGCGTCGGGCCGGCGGGCGTACTCGGCGCAGGCGGCGGTCAGCGCCGCGGACTCGTCGAGCGCGAGCTTCAGCACGCGCCGGTCAATCCTCTCGGTCTGGAGGTAGAAGACGAGCCCGCCTCCCGCGGCCGACAGCAGGAGCCAGACCAGCAGGAGCCGGCCGACGATCGTTCGGTGGATGCCGCGCAGCATTCTCCAGATTCATAGCAGATCGCGCGGCGGCGGCCCACGACGCGCGAGTCTCGGATTTGTGACGGAGCGTCATGCTAGAATGAGACCTTCGGACACGCGATGAACCTCTCCGCTGCCCTGGCCTTGCTGACCGTGCTGGCCTCCCCGGCCGTCGCCGACGGCTTCACCGTCTCCTCCTACACCGCCGCGGCGATCGAGACCGCCCCGGAGGTCCGTTCGGCCGCGGACGCCTACGCGGCGGCGGACGCCGCGCTCAAGGGGCAGGCCGCGGCGATGATCCTGCCGACCCTGTCCTTCGCGTACAACCAATATCCGTACGGCCACGACCCGCTCGGCTCGTACCGCTACGAGCACGGCCGCTTCGCGCCTCGCCTGGGGCAGGCCGTGACGACGGCGAACTGGAACCTGTTCAACAGCTTCCAGGATCTGCAGAAGACGCGCGCGGCGGCGCTGGCGCGCCGCGCCGCCCGCAGCGCCCTGACGGCGGCCAAGCAGGACCGCGCGTTCGCCGCGATCTCCGCGTTCTACGACCTCGACTCGAAGACCGAGCTGCTCGGCGTGGCCCAGCAGAACCTGAAGGACCAGAAGCAGCAGTACGATCAGTCCCTCGACCTGTACAAGCACGGGATGAAGTCCTTGGCCGACCTTCTCAAGAGCGAGACCGACTGGCGTTCGTCGGAGCTGCGCATCATCTCGGCCGAGGCGGACCGCAAGACGGCGCTCCTCGCGTTCAACACCCTGATCGACCGCGGCGCCTTGGACGAGGCCGCGCTCACGGTGAACCTTCAGGCGGGCACCACGGCCTTGCCGCCCGTGGCCGCCGATATGGTCCGCGCCCTCGAGATCCGCCCGGAGGTGGCGAAGGCGCGCGAGGAGCTCGACGGCGCCCGCGTCGCCCTCCAGCAGGCCGTCGAGGGAATCCTGCCGACGCTCCGGGTGGACGCGGCCTGGAACAAGACTCGCTACGCGGACTTCCCCGGAGCGGGCTCGACGATCCCGAATCCGAATTACAACGTGGGCCTGACGCTGTCGCTGCCGATCGGCTTCAACGGCTTCACGCAGGCCTGGGCGATCTCCTCGGCCCGCGCGGAGCAGCGCCGCGCGGAAGCGGCGCGCCGCGCCGCGGAGCGGACCGTGAAGGCCGAGTTGTACACTGCCTATATCAATCTGGAGAGGGTTTCCAGTTCCTATTCGGTGGCGCTGCTGAAGGAGGATATCTCGGCGAAATCCCTCGAGCTCGTCGGGCGGCAGTATCAGCAGGGCGCGGCCGACGCGATCCGCATGAACCAGGCGCAGAACGACTATCTGAACGCGCGCGTGGAGCGCGCGCTGGCGCTGCACGACATTTTCATCGACCGCGCGCGGTACAAGCGCGCGGTGGGAGACCCGTTATGGTGAGCATCAAGTCGCCGAAGGCGATCGCGGCGGCCGTTCTCGTCGTCCTGGTTCTGAGCGCGGCCGGCTGGAAATATTACGGAAAATCTTCCGCCGAAGGCGGAGGAAGCGGGGTGGTGACGGTCGAGCGCGGGGACATCGAGCTCCACTTCATGGACTCGGGCGAGCTGACGCCCAAGAACTTCGTCGACGTCGCGTCGAAGGTGTCCGGCCGCGTCCTCGAGCTGTTCGTCGACGAAGGAACGCGCGTCCGGAAGGGCGACAAGCTCGCCGTGATCCAGCCCGGCCGCACCGAGGCGGAGGCGTACGTGCCGACGACCTTGACCTCCCCGATCGACGGCGTCGTCATGCGCTACCAGGACCGCGGCTCCAACAACTCCCAGGAAGGCCGGCTGACCAAGCTCGGGGACTACGTCACCGGGCTCATGGAGTCCCAGACGCCGACCTATCTTCTGACCGTGGCGGACCTGAGCCGGCTGGTCGTGAAGATGAAGATCTCCGAGATGGATATCCTGAAGCTGAAGGAAGGCATGGACGTGAAGGTCACCGTGGACGCCCTGCCCGGCCTCGACTTCCCATCGAAGGTCACGCTCGTCTCGCCGCAGGCGGAGAAGGACAGCAACAACCTCAAGAACTTCAAGGTCGAAGTCACCTTGTTCAAGAGCGACCCGCGCCTCAAGCCCGGGATGACGGCGCGCGTGGACGGCCTGCTCGATTCGCGCAAGAAGGTCCTGAAGCTGTCCTTGTCCGGCGTGTTCGAGGAAGGCGGCAAGGAGTTCTCCTATGCCGCCAACGGCGGCAAGCCGGCCGTCAAGAGGCCGCTCAAGCTCGGCCTGCGCTCGGAGATGGACGTCGAGGTCCTCGACGGCGTCAAGGAGGGGGACAAGCTCCTCACCGAAAAGCCGGACGACAAGCCCAAGTCGTGAACGCGATCCTCGTCGACGGGCTGACGCGCACCTATCAGGGCGGCTACCAGGCCCTCAAGGGGGTCTCCTTCTCCGTGGCTCGGGGGGAATTCGTCGCGATCATGGGCCCGTCGGGCTGCGGCAAGTCCACGATGCTCAACATACTCGGCCTGCTCGACCGTCCGACGGGCGGCAAGTACACGCTCGAGGGCGCCGAGACGGCGCGGCTGGGCGACGCCGAGCTCACCGGGCTGCGCCGCGCCCGCATCGGCTTCGTGTTCCAGTCCTTCAATCTCCTCCCGCGCCTCTCCGCCCTCGAGAACGTCGCCCTGCCGATGGCCTACGCGGGTTCGGGCGTGGCGGAGCGTCGCGCGCGGGCCCTCGAGCTGCTGACGCGCGTCGGGCTCGGCCATAAGGCGGAGAACACGCCGCTCCAGCTCTCCGGCGGCGAGCGCCAGCGCGTCGGCATCGCGCGCGCGCTCGCCAACAAGCCCGCGCTCCTTCTCGCCGACGAGCCCACGGGCAACCTCGACTCGAAGTCCTCGACGGAGATCCTCGCGCTGTTCAAGGAGCTCAACGCCGAGGGGATGACGGTCGTGCTCGTCACGCACGACCCCGCGATCGGCGCGGCGGCGGGACGCGTCATCCGGATCAAGGACGGCGCGCTCGCGTGAACCTGCGCGAGGCCCTGCGGGCGGGCGCGCGCGAGATCTACGCGAACAAGTTCCGGTCCGCGCTGTCCTTCACGGCGGTGTCCGTCGGCGTCGCGTCCCTGCTCTACACGATGGCGCAGACGCGCGGCATGCAGGAGGCCCTCGAGAAGAACCTCGAGCTGATGGGGCCGGGGCGCATGACGGTCGAGAAGAAGCGCAACTACGTCTCGAAGGGCCTCTCGCAAGGGCTGACCTACGGCGACGCGCTGGCCCTGCGCCGGGAGCTTCCGGACCTGTTCATGGTCGAGCCGCAGTCGACCACCTACCCCAAGCTCGTGCTCGGGCGCGCCTCGGTCAATTCGGTCCGAACCGACGGGGCGACGTCCCAGTTCCGCCGTCGAGATTGGGTGTACAGACTGCGCGGCCGCTTCCTCAACGAATGGGACGTCGAGCATCGCGCGCGCGTCGCGGTGATGGTCGAGCCCGCGATCTGGATCAAGAAGCCCTTCTGGGCGAAGTTCTGGGGCCAGGACAATCCTTACGACCTCTTCGCCAAGCGCCGCGACCTTCTGGGGGCGCAAATACGCCTGGACGATTCGGTATTCACGGTCGTCGGCGTGCTGACCCCGCCGCCGCGAGACAAGGACCCGCGATGGGACAGCTGGAACACGCCCAACGCCCTGGTCCCGATCACGGCCTACCAGCAGCGCCTGGCGGGCAATGAAATGAATCCGGACTCCGTCGACGAAATCCGAATCGACACGGGCAGCGAGCGGACCCTGGCCTCGCGCCGCCGGCAGATCGAGGCCATCCTCAAGCGCCGCCACCGCGGGGAGGAGGACTTCGAGATCAAGGACCAGCGCGAGGAGATCGAGACGGAGATGGAGACCATGCGCAAGTACGTGAAGGCCGGCCTCGCGCTCGGCGTCGTCGCCCTTCTCGCCGGCGGCATCGGCATCATGAACGTGACCTTGGCCACGATCTTCGCGCGCGTGCGCGAGATCGGCATACGCCGCGCGATCGGCGCCAGCCGCGCGGACATATTGGCCCAATTCCTGCTCGAAGCGGCGATGCTGGGGGCCGCGGGCGGCGTCGCGGGCGTGGGGCTCGGCCTCGGCGGCGTCAAATGGCTGTCGGGGCTCGGCGGCTCGCGGGACCTGGCCGAGGTCACCTGGACCCAATGCGCCGAGGGCATCGTCCTGGCCGCGATCATCAGCGCCGCGTTCGCCTTGGTGCCCGCCTACCGGGCCTCGCGGCTCGACCCCGTCGAGGCGCTGAAGGCCGAATGAAGATCTCGGAGCTGGGCCGCTCGGCGCTCGTCGAGATTCGCGCCCACAAGACGCGCAGCGCGATGACGAGCCTGTCGCTGGCGATCGGCATCGCCGCGATGCTGTTCACCTTCTCCCAGACGGCGGGGATGATGAAGCGCTACGACGACGCTCTGCGTCTCGCGGGCCCGGGGCGCATCGTCGTGTCCCAGAAGAACAACTACGTCTCGAAGGGCCTCTCTCCGGGGCTCACCTATGAGGACGCCCTCGAGATCCGCCGCCAATATCCGGAGCTCTTCATGGTGTCCCCTCAAAACGCGAGCTGGCGCACGCGCGGGCGCCTGGATTCCTTCAAGAACGACGGCCTGCGCGCCCTCGGCGTCACGCCGGACTGGGCCAAGCGCGACTGGGTGTACACCCAGCGCGGCCGGACGCTCAACGAGCGCGACCTCGCGCAGGCCGCGCGGGTGTGCGTCCTCGTCGAGTCCGGGAGCTGGATCAAGAAGCCGTACTGGGCGAAGTACTTCCCCGAGCAGGCCCTGACGAAATACATCTCGCGCCACGACCCGATCGGCCGGAGGATCCTGCTCGGCGACCACCTGTTCACCGTCGTCGGCGTGCTCAAGGAGCCGTTCAAGGACCGGGACCCGAGATGGTTCCGCTCCTGGGGCGGCGAGGGCCTCGTGCTCGTGCCCGCCACTTCCTTCCAGCGCTTCCTGACCCCGCGCTACCAGAAGAACCCGGAGGTCATCGAGAAGATCGACGTGGACACGGGCGACGCGGAGACGGCCTCCGTGTACCTTCGGCGCATCAAGGTCCTGCTCAAGGCCCGTCATCGCGGCGAGGAGGACTTCGAGATCAAGGACTACCGCGAGATCATGCAAAGCGCGCTCAAGCAGATGAAGGAGTTCGTCGTCTCGATCATGATCATCGGCATCGTCGCCATACTCGCCTCCGGCATCGGCATCATGAACGTGACGCTCGCGACGATCTTCTCCCGCGTGCGCGAGATCGGCATACGCCGCGCGCTCGGGGCGACGCGCGCCGACATCGTCTGGCAGTTCGTCAGCGAGGCGATGATGCTCGGCGTGATCGGCGGCCTCGGCGGCACGGGCCTGGGCCTGCTCGGCATCTGGTACCTCGCCCCGAAGGAAGACCGCATGGCCCCGATCAGCCTCGTGCACGTCGGGGGGGCCCTTCTGATCTCGCTCGGGACGGGATTTCTCTTCGCGCTGTATCCCGCCTACAAGGCCTCGCGCTTCGATCCCGTCGAGGCGCTGCACTACGAGTAGGGGTTCCGGGCTCGAGCGTCAGAAGCGGCAGCTGGCCGTGTAGCTCACCCGGCGGCCGTTGACGAGCGGCATCGACTCCACCACGCGCTGCCGGGCGTACTCCGGCACGACGACCGTGCTGCCCGTGACGTTTTGAACCGTCACGGTGTGCTTGAAAGCCCCCGTCTTGTACCCCGCGCTCAGGTCCGCCCAGGCTTGGGCCGGCAGGCGCGTGCGCAAGGTGTCCATGGACGAGTAGTGGTTGGCCACGAGGCTGCCGAAGAAATCGCCGCGGCCCAGCGGATTGGGCGCGCTCAGCGAGGCGCCCGCCGCGAGCGTGTAACGGGGGACGTTCTTGAATTTGTAAGTTTCGGCGGCGGCGAGCCCGCCCGTGGCCGCGACGGTCCTGGCGTCTTGCTGGCTGCCCTGGATATAGCTGAGGGCGGAGAAGAGGCCGAGACGCGGCCCGGTGTAGCGCAGCTCCGCCTCCGCGCCCGCGGCGTGGTAGCGCGCGGAATTGTCGTAGAAGTTCGCATTGACGTACGCGGCCCCGTCGCGCGTGAAATCGCCGCGGTCCCGGTGGATCGTGTCCTTGTAGTCCTCGTAGTAAGCCGTCAGCTGCGCGAACAGCTTCTCCCATGAGCTCAGGTAGGAGAGCTCGGCCGAGGAGGTCTTCTCCGGCTTTAGGCTCGGGTTGCCCAGGACGGTCACGGGCGTGGTTTGGAAATAGAGCTCGAAGGGCGTCGGAGCGCGGAAGGACTGGCCGGCCATGAATTTCAGGCTGCTGCGGTCGTTGATGCTGTACACGGCCGAGAAGCGGGAGGAAAGGTCGTGGCCGGAAATCGAGTTGTGCGTGAAGCGCGTGCCCAGCGCCAGCTTCCAGGGGCCGGCCCCGTAGCCGAGCTGCGCGAAGAGAGAGCCGATCCAGATGACGCGGTTGTCCATCTTGTTGTCGGCGACGACGCTTTGCGAGGTGGAGACGAAGTTGTTGTAGTGATCGGCCGCCTGGTATTCGTGGCTGCCGCCCAGTTCGAAATTCAGCGCGTCGGTCACCGGCAGAGCGGCGCTCAGGGTGTTGACGTAGCGGGTTCCCAGGATGTCGGAGCGCAGGGTGTCGCCCTCGTCGCGCGAGGTCTGCCGCCGCTGGCGGTCGAAGGCGGCGGTGTACTTCAAGTCCCGCCATTCGGGCCCGAACGAGTAGGCGTAGCTGAGCAGCTCCATCTCCTTTTCGTGCGGGTTCTGCCCGCCGCTGGCGAGAGTGATGTTGTTGCCCGCGAAGTCCTGGACGCTGTTGGAGACGTTCGCCAGGAGGCTGTGGCCGCCGCGGCTCCAGGCCGCGTTCATGTTCTTGGCGCTGAAGTATTCGCGCATTTCGAAGGTCTTATTCGCCGCGTCGGTGAAGGTGAAATGCGGCTCGCGCCGGCTGGAATAATCGGCCGACACGAAGAGCTTGGAGCCGTCCTTGTCTCGGGCGTAGAGGCCCGCCGCGCGCGAGACCTCCGCCGCCCCGGAGAAGCCGCCGTGGCCGCTCGCGATGCCGGCGCTGGCCGCGGTCAAATGGGAGTTCTTCGGAGATTGGCGCAGGACGATGTTGATCGCGCCGTTGAGGGCGTTGGAGCCGTAGATCACGGAGGCGGGGCCGCGCAGGACCTCGATGCGCTCCACGGAGTCGATCCCGACGCGGTCGATGTCGCCTTCGCCGGTCACCGCGTTCCACGCCGGGACGTTGTTGATCATCACGAGCACCTTGTCGGCGTAATTCTCCTGCAGGGCTCCCCGGAAGGTGGGGATGTGCTGCAGGGAGAAGGTCCGCCAGACCATGACGCCCGCGACGGTCTGCAGGGCGTCGCCGACGCTCTCGTAATTGTAGCGCTCGATCATCTCGCGGTCGATGACGGTGACGTTGGAGACGCTGTTGAAGACGCTCTCGGGCTTGGCGGAGGCGACGGTCACCGTCTTGGCCTCCTCGCGGAAGAACTCGAAAGCGTCCTCGGCGCGCGCCGGGAGGGACGAAAGCAGCGCCAGGCTCAGGGCGGCGGCCGCGACGCCGGAACAGGTCCTTGTCATAGGGGGTAATTATTATAGTACGGGCCGGCGCTCCGGCGACGCGCGGGCATGAGGCTCAAGCCCCGGAAAAATTCGCCACCCGGTTGGCCCACTGGGCCTCGAAGCGCGCCTGGGGGACATCGAGCGCGGCCTTCAGCGGCCCCGACTCGAGCATGCGCAGGTCCTTCGCGGGGAGGAGCTTGCCGAGCGCGCGGCGCCCGCCGGGGAACACCTCGAGTATGCCGGCCAGCGCGCGCGCGTAGCCCGCCGGCTCGTGCATGCGGACCCAGCCGTCCGTCAGCGCGCGCACGGTCTCGGCGACCTCTTCGGCAGACAGCCCCGGATGACGGCCCACGCGGCGGCCCCAGTCGTCGAAGAACGGGCCGACCGGCAGCAGCAGATCCGCGAAGCGCCGCAGACCTTTCGCGGCGCGCAGCGGGTAGTGGCGGTGGTTGTCGGCGCTCATGAAGCGCGTGTTGAGGTCGCCCGCGCGCCCGAGCCGTCCGCCGAACAGCGGCGACCCGGGCCGGGCGGCGTCGTAAAGGGACGCGCGAAGCGGGTCTTCCGGCTTGAGCTCCCACTGGTCGGCGACGCGGTCGAGGTCGCCGAAGTTGTGGGCGATCAAGGTCGAAGCCTTCAGCATCCGGAGGGCGTCGCCCGCCTTCCAGATCGCCGCGAACGCGTCGTCCTCCCGGGCCGCCTCCGATTTCATCGCGTCGAGCACGACCGTCGACAACGCGGGACGGGCCCCGAGGCAGGCGGCATAGGCGCCGACCGCCACCGAGAACCAGGTGCCCTCGTGCGTGGACAGGCGCAGCGGCCCGCTTCCGACGAGGCGGGCCGTGACCGGGGCGTAATTCCAGCTCAGCGCCTCGAGCACGAGGCGGGCCTGCTCCTCGACGAGGCCGGGCTGGCAGTCCTGCCACAGCTTCCAGCGGATGGCGTTGTCCACGTCGGTCGGCACGAAGCTCCCGGCGGTCGCCCAATGCGCGCACAGGCACAGCTCGTAGTAGCCGAGCGCGGTGAGGCGTCCTCCGTCATAGGCGCGCAGCACCCGGAGATAGCGGAGGGCGGGCCCCTCGGGCTGCGGGCCTTCGAACAGGAACGGGGCCGCCATGCGGACCTGCTCGATGAGAAGCCCCGGGACGATCGCCACTAAAAGGGGCTGTCGGCGTCGGACAGGAGGGGGAGCGCTTGGTCCTTCGCGGTCACGATCGCCTCGGCCGCGGAGACCGGCCACTTGATGCCGAGCGCGGGATCGTTCCAGCGGATGCCGCCGTCGACCTCCTTGCTCCAGTAATCGGTGACCTTGTAGGCCATATCGGCGCTCTCCGACAGCGCGCAGAAGCCGTGGGCGAACCCGGCGGGCACCCAGAACATGCGGTTGCCGGCGTCGTCGAGCTCGATGGCGGCGGACTTGCCGTAGGTCGGAGATTTCCGGCGCAGGTCCACCACGGCGTCGAAGACCCGGCCGCGAGTGCAGCGCACGAGCTTGCCGATCGCCTTGGGCGGAACCTGGAAATGAAGGCCTCTCACCGAGTTCTTTCTGGACCGGGAGAGATTGTCCTGGAGCAGCGGCGGCAGGCCCGCCTTGGCCCAGTCGTCGGCGCGGAAAGACTCCATGAAGAAGCCGCGCTCGTCCGAGAAGGACTTGCCTTCGACGAGGAGAAGGCCTTCGAGGCCGCCGTAGGGAGTGAAGGTGAAGGGCATGCCGGGATTTTAGCGATTTTTTAGCCGAAATAAATTCCATAGACGCGCGTCATAGTGCCGAAAACAGGGGTCAAGGTATAATACGGGCGTGCCGCCTCGAATCCGGATTCTCCTCGTCGATGATGAAGCCGACAACCGCCGGATCTACGGCGACGTGCTCGAAACGGAGGGCTACAGCGTCAAGCGCGTCGCCGGCGGGCGCGAGGCGTTCGAAGCGGCGGTCAAGTCGCCTCCGGACCTCGTGCTCTCCGACGTCT
Organism: Elusimicrobiota bacterium; assembly: GCA_028714015.1. GTDB lineage: Bacteria > Elusimicrobiota > Elusimicrobia > UBA1565 > UBA9628 > GWA2-66-18. Next base: position 19,950 of record JAQTNG010000006.1, read on the forward strand.
CGATGCCCGGCGGCGACGGCCTGACCTTGCTCGGAAACCTTCGCGCCGACAAGATCACGGCGCGCGTTCCCGTGGTCCTGATGTCCGGCGTGCGCAAGGGTTCGGCCGACCAGGCCGAAGGCCTCGACCAGGGCGCCGACGACTACCTGCCCAAGCCGGTGACGCCGGCCCTGATCCGCGCCAAGATCGCGGCGGTCCTGCGCCGCTACCGCGCGCCCGAGGAGCTCGGCGAGCAGCTCAAGGCGCAAGGCCTCGTCCTCGACGTGGCCGCGCGCACGGTGACGGTCTCGGGCAAGCGGGTCGCCTTGACGCGCAAGGAGTTCGACCTCCTGACCGCTTTCCTGCGCAAGCCGGGGAAGGTTTTGAGCGTGCCGTTCCTGCTCGAGACGGTCTGGGGCTACGACCCGGAAGACTACTCGGACCCGCACACGGTCGGCGTCCACGTCTCCACGCTGCGGCGCAAGATCGGCGCGAAGATCGCGGCGCGCATCGTCGCCGTGCAGGGCGCCGGCTACCGCTTCGACGCTTAGGCGAGGAGCATCGCGTCGGCGGACTCGTCCCACGCCGGCAGCACGAACGAAAACCGCGACCCTTTGCCCGGAGCCCCCTCGATCTCGAGCGCGGTGCCGTGCGCGTCGAGAATCTTCTTGACGAGCATGAGCCCCACGCCGAAGCCCGGGGCGGCCATCCTTCCTTCCTCGGTGCGATGCCCGGACAAAATCGCCTCGCGGTCTCCGGGCGCGATGCCGATGCCCGTGTCCGCGACGTAGACGCGCAAGCGGCCGTCGGGCTCGACCGACACGCCCGCCGCGACCTCGCCGCCCTCGGGCGTGTACTTGACCGCGTTGCCGACGAGGTTCGTCGCGACCATGACCAGGGCCTCGGGATCGGCCTTCGCCGCGGGCGTTCCGGCGGGGAGCTCGAGCGTGAAGCGCAGCCCCTTGCGCTCGTAAATAGGCTGGAGCGCCTTGGCGGCGCCGGCCAGCACGCGGCCGAGGTCGGCGCGGTGCGGCCGCACGGCGAAGCGCCCGGACTCGAGCAGTCCAAGGTCGAGGAGGTTTCGCGTCGCGAGCGACAGCGCGCGCAGGTTGGTCTCGACGATCACGTAGTAGTCCGCGCGGCGCCCGGCCGGCGGCGCCGACTCGGTCTGCTTCAGGAGGTTGACCGTGGTGCCGAGCACGCTCAGCGCGTTGTTGAACTCGTGGCTGGCCATCGAGACGAGGCTGCCCTTGAGGCGCCCGAGCTCGGCTTCCCGCTCGAACTGAGCGTTGAGGCGCGTCGCCATTTCGCCCATGGTCTCATGCAGGTCGCGGACCTCGGGCCCCGCGCCGCGAGGCGGCGGGAAGTCCCAGGGCTTGCCGAGCGTCCACCCGCGGGCGTTCTCGCGCAGGGAAGCGACCGGGCCGATCAGGGCGCGGGAGAGCAGGACGGCGACGAACGCCGCGGCGGCCGCGCCGGCGAGCAGGATGAGCCACAGCGCGCCGCGCGCCGCCTCCTCGGCCTCGAGGCGCCGCGCCCGCAGATCGGCGACGTTGACGTTCTTGAGCTCGTTCAAGGGCTCGGCGACGGCGTCGAGCTCGCGCGCGCGCCGCGTCGCGCGCGCCGCGTCCGCGGGCGCCAGGCGGCCGGCGCGGCGCCGCGAGATCCAGGGGCTGCGCTCGGCGAGATAAGCGGTCAGCCGGCGGTCGGCTTCCGCGATCGTGGCGCGGTCCCGCTCGTCGGAGGCCGCGCCGTCGAGCTCGCGCAGCAGCGCATGCACCTGGTCGAGCGCCTCCTCGCGCCGCTCGAGCCACGAGGGCTGTCCGGAGAGAAGGTATTGGTCCCCGTTCTGATCGACGCGGCGCAGCTCGTCGCGCAGGCGCGGAAGGGAGGAGAGCACCGTGAGGCCTTGATGGAAAGCCGTCTCGAGGCGCGCGTGGGCTCGGCTTTGCCGCCAGTAGGACGCGCCGACGCCCAGCGAATAGACCCAGACGAGGCCCGACGCCAGCACGAGCTGGGTCCGCAGGTTCGGCGTCTTCATGGACGGGGCTTCGGGCGCCGGATCAGAGCGTTGGCTCGAGCCTCGAGCGCCGCGGCTTGAACGGGCCGGCCTCGCCGGCGCTGCAGATGGGCGTAATGCCCGAGCGTCGCGGCCAGCCGCGGGCTGCTCTTGCCGTGGGCGCGCTCGAGCTCGGCCAGCGCCCGCTTGTAGAGCGCCTCGGCGTCGTCGAGCTTCTCCTGCGCCTCGTAGAACAGCGCGAGATCGTTGAGCGCGGCCTCGGTCTCCGGATGCCCCGGTCCCAGAATCTTCTCTTTGACGGCGAGCGCCCGCAGGTAATACGCGTCCGCCTCGGCGAAGTCCCCGCGCGCATGGTGAAAGAGGGCGAGGTCGGTGAGGCGGTCGGCGGTGAAGCGGTTGTCCGGGCCGAGCGCCTTCTCGGTGACCGCGAGCGCCCGGCGGTACGCCGCCGCCGCCTCGTCGTCGCGGCCGAGAGAGCGCTGGAGGCCGGCGAACTCCGAAAGCCGCGCGGCGATCTCGGCGTGGCGCTTGGGATCCGTCTGCGCGGAGGTCAGGGCCCGGCGCAGGAGCCTGCCCGCCTCGACATCCTTGCCGGACGCGGCGCAGGCCTCGGCCAGATAGGCGACCGCGGCGGCGGTCTCGGGAGAGTCCGGGCCGGACTCCTTCTCCATGATGGCGAGCGCGCGGCGGTACAGAAGCTCCGCCTTCGCCGGCGAGCCCTGGGCCATGCGCAGGTCGCCGAGCGCGTTGAGCGAGGAGGCGAGCCGGGCGTCCCCCGGGCGGAAGGCCTCCGCGCGCGCGAGGGCCGATTCCAACGCGGGCTCGGCCTCCGAGAGGCGGCCGTGGCTCAAAGCCCGGGTGCCGAGGTCCGCGTCGCGGCGCCATTCGACGCCGCCGCCGGCGCAGGCGCAAAGAAAGAGGGACAGTCCGGTCGCAATGGCGCGGCGCATGCCCCATGATAGCGTTTTCATGGAACCCCCGCATTCCGGCTCGGATTTGGGAAAGATTTGATGGGTGCATTCCGGCGGCCGGGGCTATAATTTCGCATCACGGAGGAGGATATATGAAGAGAATCCTGATCGCGCTGACGTTGGCGGCCGCGGCATTCCCGGCTTCGGCCCAGAGCCCCATCAAGGAAGCGGGCGCGGGCATCATCGCCGGCGATCCGATCGGAGGCACGGCCAAGCTCTGGTTCGACCGGAACTACGCTCTCGACCTCGGCGTCGGCTTCAGCGGCTCGACCGTGCTGTGGGGCGATTTCCTCTATCACGCCTGGAACCTGCTCCCGCAGCCCGAGGAGGGCCGGCTCGGCGTCTACTTCGGCGCGGGCCCGCGCCTCGAAACCGCCTCGGATACCGAGTTCGGCGTGCGCACGATCGCCGGGGTGTCCTGGCGCCTCACGAGGCAGCCGATCGAGGTCTTCGCCGAGGCCGGCCCCGTGTTCCGCCTGACCCAGGGCGGCGGCGTGGACGCCGACGGGGGAGTCGGCGTGCGGCTGTACCTCGGCCCGACCCCGCGCTAGATCCGTCTCAGCGCGCGACGGCTTCCGATTCCTTTTTCCAGTACGCCTGACCTTCGGGGGGCAAAGTGTACACGGGATCCAGGTACTCGTAGCGGCGCGTGAGAGCGTCCTCGTCGTCGGCCTCGATGCCGGTGCGGTAGCCCTTCGTCCAGTAGGAGATGCCCTTGACCCGGTCGTAGTCGGCGAGCTGATGGATCCAGCGCTTTCCGACGTACGGGACGTCCACGGTCACGCGCGGCGTCGCGAAGCCGGGCAGGTAGCCCATGATGTCGTGCTGCAGCTTCTGGCCCTCGGCGATGGACAGGCGCCAATGCTCGGAGTTGGGGATCATGTCGGCCATGTAGAAGTAGTACGGCATGATCTTCGCGTGGTCGAGCAGCATGAAGCACAGCTCCAGGAGGTCCTGGCGCGTGGTGTTCACGCCGCGCAGCAGCACGCCCTGGTTGCGCACGTCGCGAAATCCCATCTCGAGCAGCTTGCGCACGGCCTTGCCGACGAGCGGCGTCACCTGCTGGGCGTGGTTGACGTGCGTGTGCACCGCGATGTCTATGCCGCGGTCCCAGGCGCGCTTGGAGATCCGCTCGAGAGCCTTGAGCACGTCGTCCTGGAGGAAATGCTGCGGAAGGCCCTGCAGGCCCTTCGTCGCGAGGCGGATGTCCTTGATGTTCGGGATGTCCATCAGCTCCATCAGGAACGCCTCGAGCTGGGCGATCGGCACGTTGGCGATGTCGCCGCCGGAGACGACCACGTCGCGCACGGAGGGGGTCTTGCGCAGATAGTCGAGCATCGCGGCGTAGCGGTCCTTGGGCTGGCTCTCGAACTTGTGCTTGGTCACCTGCGGCACGGAGTTTCCGACGAGGTCCATGCGCGTGCAGTGGCCGCAGTACTGCGGGCAGGTCGCGATCATCTCGGCTAGGACCTTCGTCGGGTAGCGGTGCGTCAGGCCCTCGCTGGCCCACATCTCCGACTCGTGCAGGCTGTCGCGGCTGGCCTTGGGGTGGTTGGGCCACTCCTTGTGCCGGTCCGAAAACATCGGGATCATGTAGCGGCGGACGGGATCGGCGCGCAGATCCTTCTCGTTCATCGTGTTGAGCATCTGCGGCGGGATGAGAAGGGACATCGTCGCCTTCTCGTTCTGGTCCCTGAGGATGTCCTCGGCGATATCGTCGGTCAGGAACGGGCCGAACACGTCCTTGAGGTCCTTGAGATTCTTGGCCGAGTGCTGGCGCTGCCACAGCGCCGATTCCCACTGCTCCTTCGTGACGCCCTTATAGCCGGGCAGGCGCGTCCAATCCGGCTCCCTGAACTCGCGCTTGAGCGGGTACTGGAACGGCTGTCGCGACGCGTCGGCTTTGACTTTCTTGGCCATATTTTCATCATATCAAATTCCATATAAGCGCCGATTTTTTCGCTAATATCAACCTATGTTAAAGGGAAAAACGGCGGTGGTGACGGGTTCGACGAGCGGGATCGGCTTGGGCGTGGCCAAGGCTCTGGCGCAGCAGGGCGCGTCGGTCATGATCAACGGGTTCGGCGACGCGGGTGAGATCGAGGCGCTGCGGGTCTCGCTCGAGCGGCTGTCCGGCGCCCCGGCGGCCTATCAGGACGCGGACATGAGCAAGCCGGCGGAGGTCGCCGGCCTGATCATGGCGGCCGAGAGGGTCCTGGGCAAGGTCGACATCCTGGTCAACAACGCCGGCATCCAGCACCTGGCGCCGGTGGAGGACTTCCCGGCGGATAAATGGGACGCGATCATCGCCATCAACCTGTCCTCGAGCTTCCACACCATACGGGCCGCCCTGCCGGGCATGAAGAAGCGCGGCTGGGGGCGCATCGTCAACATCGCCTCGGCGCACGGGCTCGTGGCCTCGGTCCACAAGGCCGCCTACGTCGCCGCCAAGCACGGCCTCGTCGGGCTGACGAAGACGGTCGCCCTCGAGACCGCGACGACCGGCGTTACCTGCAACGCGATCTGCCCGGGCTGGGTGCTGACGCCGCTCGTGCAGAAGCAGATCGACGCGCTCGCCGCCCGCGACCGCATGACGGAGGCGGAGGCGAAGACGAAGCTCCTCGCCGAGAAGCAGCCGTCCCACGATTTCGCGACCCCGGAGCAGATCGGCGGCATCGCCGTGTTCCTGTGCTCGGACGCGGCGGCCCAGATGCGGGGAGCCGCGCTTACCGTGGACGGCGGCTGGACGGCGCAGTAGCGGCCGGGGTCTTCTCGACCCAGGCGACGAGCTCGTCGAAGGCCGCGTGAGCGCGCGGCATCAGCGGCGTCACGAAGGGGAACGCGTCCGCGTTCGTGTCGATGTGCGCGGCGTCGTCCTCGAAGATCAGCCGGTGCAGATCGGACTTGCCGCGCGAACGCACGAGGTCGCGGTAGGCCTCGGCGTGGCCCGCGCAGGCAATCAGGTAGTCGTGGCGGCCCGAGATCGAGATCAGCGGGGCCTTGAGGTCGCCGGTGTTCTCGAACTCCCGTATCGCGGCCAAAACCTGGGGCCGCGAGTCGAGGTCGTAGTCCTCGAGCGCGCCGGAGTACGACGGATCGAGGTCGCTGACGAACACGCCGAGCGACGACTCCCAGTACACGAGCTTGTAGAGGTCGGCGAGGGGCTTCCACTTGGCATCCACGCGCGGGAAGCCGGCGCGGGCGAGCGCGTCCTGGTCCCACGGCTCCTTGGAGACGGCGCGGAGCAAAGCGGGAAGCTCGCGCAGGAGGTTGCCCTTGTCGGCGCGCCACATCACGCCGGAGACGTCCACCGCGCCGTCCACGAAGCCCATTTCGGCCGCGCGGCGCGCGAGGAAGCCGCCGTTGGAGAGGCCGACCGCATAGACGCGCGAAGGCTCGGCCCCGCGGCGGCGCAGGAGAAGCGCGCGCGCGGTCGCGGCCAAGGTCTCGAGGCGGCCCGGCCACCGGCGCACGGAGCTTTCCGGCGTCATCGGCATGACGACGGTGTCGCCGTCGAGCAAGGCGCGGCGCACGCCCTTGTCGGTCGCGGCGAACGCGTAGCCCTTGGAGAGGAGGAAGTCGGAGAAATACAGGTCGTAGGTGCTCTCGTCGGTGATGCCGGAGGCGGCGGCGACGACGAGCCGGCCGTTCCAGTCGCGCGGCACGCGCAGGAGGAAGCGCGCGCGGTTCTCGGGGGCCAAGGTCCCCGTGACGAGCATGCCCGGGACGGGCTTGGCGACCTTGGTCCAGAGCGCCTTGGGCGGCGCGATATGGAGGGCGTCCTCCGAGATCTCGCGCCCCGTGGTGGTCAGGTCCGGGAGGTCGGCCTCGACGACGGACGCCTCGCGGGGAAGGTCGACGCGGAAGGCGAAGGCGCGGGGGACGCTCACGGCTTGAGGATCTTCGCCAGCTCGTCGCGCTTCTTGAGCGGGAAATAGTGGTCGCCGGAGACGATGCGGGCGCGGAACCGTCCGGTCTTGTCGGTCAGGACGGTGCCGGAGGGCGGCGCCTCTTTCGGGGCCTCGATGCCGAGGCGCTCGAGGAGGATCTTCGCGTTCTCCCAGCTCAGCAGCTTGTCGCCGTCCGCGTGCACGATCTCGAGGCGGATGCCGAGCTTCCTGATACGGGCCGCGTCCTCGGTGGAGAACTCGAGCTGAAACGTGTCGTTCGCGCGCCGCAGGAGGGCTTCCTGCCACCCGGGATCCTTCGTGTCGTGATCGAGATCCTTGAGGAACGCCTTGCGGATATAATCGACGGCCTTGTCCCACGGCTCCTTGAGGTCGGCGCGCATCATGGCGCCGAAGTCCTTCGCGGCGAGCGCGATGAACTGGGTCCGCTGATAGCGCCATTGCTCGACCCAGGCGGCGATCGCGGGCGCCAGGAACGGGTTCATCCGGGCGGTCGCTTCCCACAGCTCGGCGGTCGCGTCGCCGGTGTCGAGCCAGTCGACCACCATCTTCGTGGCCTGGGCCACTTTCGCGGCGTCGGGGCCCAGACGCTTGTCGCTGCCCTCGTAATGCGTCGTCGCGTTCAGCAGGAACACGTTCGAGCCGGCGAGCGCCTTGAGCGCCGCGGCGACGGCGGGCTCGGCGTGAAGCTGGATCATGCGCTGAAAGACGAGCACGCCGTAGGAATGGAGGGCGAGCTCGACCTTGCCGCCGGGCGAGGTCTTCGCGGCGATGAGGACCGCGCGCGAGAGGTCGCGGGCGTCGGCGTCGAACGGGGTCTTGGTCGCGGCCCACTCGGAGGGCGCGTGGCCGCGCGGCCACAGGAACAGCTCGTTGCCGGCGGGCTTCTCCGCGCGGGCGAAGAGCGTCTCGAAGCTCTCGGAGAGGGCGAGGCCGCCCGCGTACACGCGCGCCGCGGCGCCGGAGGTCCCTTCGCGCGTCTTGTAATGGATCGGGGCGCCGCCGTCGCCTTCGAAGGCTCCGAGCGTCCAGCCCGGGCCGGGCGCGCCGGCGCGGCCGCCGTCGAACAGCGCCTTGGCGGCCGCCGCGGAGGCGTCGAGCGACTTGGACTTCTCCTCGTTCTTGATGGGTGCCGCGGCCTGGACGGCGAGACCGGAGAGCGCCCGGGCCGCGAGGACGGGCGGCGCGGGGAGGGCGGGAATCATCAGCCGCGGCGCCTCGGCGATCGCGGGCGCCGACGGCAGAAGCGGCGAGGACAGAGACAGCGGAGCGCAGAGGGCCGCTCCCGATAGGGAGGGGGCCAAAACGGAAGAGCCGATCGCGGGGACGGACCCGAGGCCGCCGAGGGAGCCGGTGAGACGCGGGGCGGCGACGACGCCGGCGAAAGACGGGGGAACGAACGCCATCGCGAGGGTGAGAAGGATAGTGTTCATTGAGCTTATTCTAGGATACGGGACCGGAATCGCTCTGGGCCGTCCGGCCCCGGCGGGCGCGGCAAAAGGCCCACCCGGTTGCGGCCCGCGGGAGATTTGATAAACTCGGCCCATGGACATCACCCGCGTCTGCGTCGTGGGCGGCGGCACGATGGGCAACGGCATCGCCCACGTCTTCGCCCAGAAGGGCTTCAGCGTCACCCTCGTCGAGGCGAAGAAGGAGCTCGCCGACAAGGCTTTGGCCGTGATCGCCAAAAACATGGACCGTCAGGTCGCCAAGGGCGGCATGACCGCCGCCGAGAAGGACGCGGCGCTGGCGCGCCTTAAAACCGCCACGTCCATTTCGGACGCCGCCGGCTTCCAGTTCGCGGTCGAGGCCGTGCCCGAGCGCCTCGACATCAAGACGGCGGTGTTCAAGGAGCTTGAGCTCCACGGCGCGCCGGGCGCGATTCTCGCGACGAACACCTCGTCTTTGCCGATCACCGACATCGCGGCGGCCCTGAAGGATCCTTCGCGCGTGATCGGCATGCACTTCATGAACCCGGTCCCCGTCATGAAGCTCGTCGAGATCATCCGCGGCAAGAAGACCTCGGATGCGACGACCGCCGCGACCAAGGAGCTGACGGTCAAGCTCGGCAAGATCCCGGCCGTCGCCAATGATTTCCCCGGCTTCGTCTCCAACCGCGTCCTCATGCCGATGATCAACGAGGCGATCCTTTGCCTCGAGGAAGGCGTTTCGACCAAGGAAGACATCGACACCATCATGAAGCTCGGCATGGCGCATCCGATGGGCCCGATCGCCCTCGCCGACTACATCGGCCTCGACGTGTGCCTCGCCATCATGGAGGTGCTCGACAAGGGCTTCGGGGGCGTGAAGTACAAGCCGTCCGGGCTGCTCCGCAGGATGGTGTCGGAAGGGAAGCTGGGCGTCAAATCAGGGGCGGGCTTCTACGAGTACCCGAAAAAATAACATGGATTTCAACTTCACCGAATCGATGGCGATGCTGCGCGACTCCGCGCGGGAGTTCGCCGACAAACGCCTCAAGCCCGGCGCGCTGGAATGGGACGAGAAGGAGGCGATTCCGGCCGAGGTCTACAAAGAGGGCGCCGACCTCGGCTTCTTCGGGCTCTCCGTGCCGGAGGAATTCGGCGGCGTAGGCGTGGACCCTCTCGCCTACGCGGCGGCGATGGAGGAGCTCGCGCGCGGCTCGGCGTCCTTCCAGGTCTGCGCGACCGTGCACAACTCCCTCGTCTGCGCGGCGATCGCCAAACATGGCACCGACGAGCAAAAGAAGAAATTCCTGCCCAAACTGGCCGCCGGCGAATGGATCGGCGCGTACTCGCTCTCCGAGCCCGGCGCGGGCACCGACGCGGGCTCCCTGTCCACCTCGGCCGTCGACATGGGCGACCACTGGCTCGTCAACGGCACCAAGGCCTGGGTCACCAACGGCGGCTTCGCGACCGTGTTCCTGACCTTCGTGTCCACCAGCAAGGAGGCGGGCTCGCGCGGGATCACCTGCCTGCTCGTCGAAAAGGGCATGCCCGGCTTCGCGGTCGGCAAGAAGGAGAAGAAGATGGGCCTGCGCGCGTCGGACACGCGCGAGATCACCTTTCACAACGCGAAAATCCCGAAGTCGGCTCTGCTCGGCGGGGTCGGCGGCGGGTTCAAGATCGCGATGAGCCAGCTCGACAGCGGCCGCATCGGCATCGCCGCCCAGGCCGTCGGCATCGCGCAGGCGGCGCTCGAGGAGGCGGTGTCCTACGCCAAGCAGCGCAAGCAGTTCGGCAAGAGGCTCTCCGAGTTCCAGCTGACCCAGGCCAAGATCTCCGACATGGCGACCAACATCGCCGCCGCGCGCCTGCTCGTCTATCAGGCCGCGTCCCGGCTCGCGAAGGGCGAAAAATGCACGATGGAGGCGTCGATGGCGAAGTCCTTCGCCTCGCGCATCGCCAACAAGGCCTGCTACGACGCCGTGCAGATCCACGGGGGCAACGGCTTCGTCCGCGAATTCCCCGTGGAGCGCTACTTCCGCGACGTCCGCGTCACCGAGATCTACGAAGGCACGACCGAGGTTCAGAGCCTCATCGTCGCCCGAGAAGTCCTGGGATGACGGCGCCGCTGCTGCTGGCGCTCGCGCTGGCATCGCAGGCCCCGGCCGCGAGCGCTCACCGGCCGGCCGAGCATGGGGACGCCTACCTGCCGGTCACGATCGGGCCCGAGTACATCGATCTCGTGACCCAGCTCGAGGCGAAGCAAGGCCGCAAGCCGGATTTCGAATTCCGGCAGAATCTTCTGAAGGGCGTGCGCGTGACCGAGTCCGTCGACCGCGGCCAGGCGCCCGGAGGGCACACGTCCGCGCTGCTCGTCGTGCGCGAGGCGAAGGACAAGAAGCGGGCCCTCGCGCTGGCGCGCGAGGTGATCGAAGCGGAGGATTGGGCCGACGTCGGCCGGACCCTCGCGAAGAGGACGCTGACCGCCGCGGAGCACCTGAAGGCCGTGCGCAAGAACATCGCCTACATCGACGGCCACGTCTCCCCGGGGTACGTGACGGCCGATCTGGTCTGGGTCGAGCGTCAGCTGGGGCGGGACCTGGAAGGCGCCGCGGCGGCGCTGTATCTCGTCCGCTCTCCTCGGGCGGCGAAGGCCGCGCCTACCGGCCGCTGACTCTTTTGCGCGCCGGGCGGGGCGTCAGCAGCACCAGGGCGTCGAGGCCGTTGTCGGCCAGCGGCGAGGCCTCGTAGCCGGCGGTCAGCGACTTCTCCAGACGCGCGGCTTCCTCCGGCCGAGAACGCCAGGCCCAATCCTTGTAGAGCACCAGCTCCGGCGCCGCGCCCGCCCGCGACCGGGCCGTTTCGAAGGCGGGCAGATCCTCGAGGAGCAGATAGGCCCACGCGGCGGGGCGCCCGGCGACCTCGCGGACGAAGGAAGGATTGAACGCGGCGACGTAGGCCCGCTCCGGGATCAGGCGCGCGGAATGCGCGAGAAAGCGGCGCGAGGCCTCGTGCTCGGGCTCGGGCGGGCGCGGAGCGCCCCAGGAGAGGCCGGCCGCGAGCAGGACCGCGGGGACGGCCGCGGCGGGCAGCATGGCGGCGGCGGCGACGGACAGCGGCAGCAGCGCGCTCAGCGCGTAGCGGTCCTCGGTTCCGGCGTCGAAGCGGCCCCGGAAGAAGCCGCCGTAAAGGACAAGGAAGGCCGCGGACAGGGCGGCGAGGCGGGCCGCCGGACGCTTCGCGAACGCCGCGAGGGCCGCGGGGAGGAGGATGGGCCAGAACTCCGCGCGGGAGGCGAGATAACGGAGGTTGGGAAGGAACTGCCGCGCCAGGTGGGAGAGCGGCGCCGTCGACGCGGCGGAGTAGCCGGGCAGGGCGGCCGCGCGGTTGGCGAGGGCAATTCCGCCGGGAACGGCGGCGCCGAGAAGCGCGGGCAGATAAACGGCGAGGGGAGCTCGGATCAGCACGGCATACCCGATGAGCAGAACATTCTCAGGACGCACCTGAACGGCAAAGGCAACGGTGCATGCGGCGAACGCGTCGAGCCTCGGCCCCGGCTCCCTCTCCCGGGCGTGAAGCGCCGCCAGCGCGGCCGCGCTCCAGAACAAAGTCGAGCTCGTGAGGTCGCTCGCGCGCCCGTAGCGAACGGCGAGCGGGAGGACGGCCCACACGAAGGCGGCGGCCAGGGCCCCGCGCTCGTCGTCGAACAGCTCGAGGGCCGCCCAGAACACGAACAGCGCGGAGAGGACCGACAGGACCGCGCTCCAGACGAAGGCCGTCCGTTCGGCTCCGCCGAACAGCTTGAAGATCGCGGCCAGGGCCACGTGATGCCCGCCGGGCCATGACGGGCGGCCGAGGACGTCGTAGCCCGCGATGCCGCCGACGAGGGTCTCGGAGAACGTGCCGGTCGCGGCGAGGTGATGCGCGATGTCCAGGTGCTCGAACTCGTCGTCGTACACCTGATGCGCGGGCCCCGCCGTCAGCCGCAGCGCCAGTCCCGCGATCAGAATCAGTCCGAGCCAATACCCGGTGCGCGGCCGGGCGGCGCCGAGCCTCCGCCGCAGCCGCCCCGCCGCCGACGGCAGCAAGGCCAGCCAGGCCGCGAGGAGCACCGCCAGCGCCGCGGGATAAAGGCGGGCCAGGGCGCTTCCCGCGGACATCAGTGGCGCGTGAGCTTCTTGTAGTGAATGCGCTTGGGCTGCACGTCGCCGAGCCGCTTCTTCTTGTCCTCTTCGTAGGCCTCGTAGTTGCCTTCGAACCAGGTCACCTGCGAGTCGCCCTCGAACGCGAGGATGTGCGTGGCGATGCGGTCGAGGAACCAGCGGTCGTGGCTGATGACCACGGCGCAGCCCGGGAACGCCTGGATCGCCTCTTCCAAGGCGCGCAGCGTGTGCACGTCGAGGTCGTTGGTCGGCTCGTCGAGGAGCAGCACGTTCGCGCCCTCCTTGAGCATCTTGGCGAGGTGGACGCGGTTGCGCTCTCCGCCGG
>JAQTNG010000007.1 GCA_028714015.1 Elusimicrobiota bacterium
CGCGCGCCGAGGTCAGGCTGCGGTAGACGAGCTCCGGCTTGGCGCGGATCGTCGCGGCAAGGCGGATGTCACGGGTGGAGAGGCGGGGTTTTTCGGCGGACGGCATTGGATTTTAGTGTAGCAGAGGACCCGCGGACGGGCCAGGGGTTGACAGCCTCAGCGCGGACCGGGGACCCGCATCTTCGGGCCGCCGGGGCCCGAGGTGAGCGGCATGAAGGAGCCCATCAGCCCGGCGAACTTGTCCAGAAAATTCTCGTAGCCCCGCTCCGTCGCGGGATAGGTCAGCACGTAGAAGCCGTTCTCGGCGGGGACGACGACGTAGGCGTGCTTGCGCAGGACGAAGGCCTTGCCCGTCTTCGAATCGGCGCTGATGCCCCACTTGTTGGCCTCGGGGGCCGGCACGGCGGACTCGACCGCGAAAGCCCGGGCCTTGAGGCCGGACTGCTTGAGCGTGATCTCCGGGATGACCTCGGTATGCTTCGCGTTGTCGTAGGAGACCTTGCCGTCGAGCGTCAGCAGGACGTATTCGGGGCCGTAAACCTGCTTGAGAATCTGCTTGATGAAATCGTCGGGACCGCCGTACATCTCGAGGCGGCCGTCGGTCAGGCGATGGGGGCGGTACTTCTTGTACCAGCGCACGCTGAGGCTCGGCGCGCCGAGGTAGAAATCGGGATCGAAGGGGCCGATGAACGTCGCCTGGGAGAAATCGTTGTCCTGCTGGTCGGTGATCACCTGCCAGCCCCACGGCACCGACACGGTGTAGTCCTTGTTGATCGACTCGTACGTGGCGTACTTGGGCGGGTTGCAGCCGGCGGCGAGAGCCAGAAGGAGCAGGGCGGACAGACGGCGCGCGAGCGTGTTTTTCATCCTCTTAGCGAGTCCCGAGTATAACAGGACCGGGCGGCGTTGTCCAGGTCATTCCTCGGGCTCGACCGGCGCGGGCAGGGCCTTGACCCGGGCCTCGGCCTCGCGAGCGGCCCCCTCGTTTCCGAGCTTGCGTTGGAGGGCGGCCAGGCGCGGCAGTATCTCCGCCTCGACCCGCGGCTCGTTGAGCCGCTGGGCCGACTCCACGGCGGAGTGATACGCGGCTCTGGCCTCCGGCAGGCGTCCCCGGGCCTCGAGAGCGAAGGCGTAGGCGGCCAGCAGCTCCGAGTCGCGGCGCAGGCGCGGGCGTTCGCGCGCGAGCTCGAGGTGGCGGTCGGCCTTGTCGGACAGGCCGAGCCGGCCCAACACGTAGGCCTTCCAGATCAGGGCCTGCACGCAGTCCGGCGCCTGGACGAGCCAGCGGTCGAGCTCCTCGAGCACCTTTCCGGCCGTGCGCTTGTCGGCGAGCAGGGGGTCGAGCGAGTCCGGCCACATCCTATTGGGGAAAACGAGGCGCCGCTCGGCCGGGACGAGCCAGGCGTTCTCGCCGGCCCTCTTTAAATAGACCAACGCGCGGTCGTCGGCGTAGACGAGGGCCCAGTTGGGATCCTCGTCGATGATGCGCGCGGGCGCGCCCGCGCGGTGGTTGTGCACCACCGCGTAGTCGAAGCGGTACACCATGTCGAGCTGGCGAAACAGCCGCGGCCAGGCCGCGGCCTCGCGCTTGAACGCGGCCGGGTACACCCCCGGACGCGCATCCACGAAGACGGGCCGCTCGGACAGTCCGATCAGCTCGGCGCCCGTCTCGGGCTCGTTGAACATGCGGCCGCGGACCGAGTTCGACTTCAGGTAGTGCGCCGCTCCCCCGAGGACGGGCGAGCCGTAGCCGCGCGTGCGCGACAGCGGCGCCGCCACGAAGTGCTGGTAGCCCGCGAGCAGGAACCCGGCGAACACCGCCCAGCGCATCACCCGCGGCCAGGTGTCGGCCCGGGCCTTGAGCCAATGCCCGAGCGCCAGCGCGATGACCGGGCAGGCCGCGAGTATCGCCAGCGGGCGCAGGCCCGGCAGGACGAACGAGAGGGCGATGACGGTCGCCGCGGCCACGGTCGTCACGAATTCCTGCTGGAGCGTGTACCAGCATGAGGCCAGCCCCGCGACCGCGAACAGCGTATAAAGGGAAAGCCAATCCGCCGGCCAGCCGCCGACGACCGTGGTCGCGTCCGCGAACGTGCGGCCTATAATGGACCAGCCGAGCGGGTTCCAGGCGATGGTCAGCACGCAGACGGCGAGCGTCGCCCAGTAGCCGAGGCGCTCGCGCGCGGTGGTGCGCAGGGAGGCCTTGAACACCTTGAGCCCCACGAGCCACAGCGCGAGCAGCGAGGACGCGCCGTGCGTGTTCGCCCACAACGCGGTCAGGGCCGCCGCGGCCGCTCCCTGCCACCAGCGGAAGCGGTGGCGAGGACGCAGCAGGCGGATGAACAGCGCGAAGAACAAAAGGTCGAGGACCGCCGGCGCCTCCACGAGACCGGTCCAGCCCGCGCAGGCGCCGAGCGCCAGCAGCGACGCCGCCGCGAGCGGGCTGCCGTGGTTGATCGGCAGCAGGAGCGCGAAGGCGGCGGCCGCCGCGAGGCTTTTCACGAGCACGACGGCCGTCACGCCGCCGATCTGATCGAGCTTGGCCGCGGCGACATCGAAGAGCCAGGAGTCCGTCGTCCACGCGCCGTCCGCCGAGCCGTAGCCGAACGGGTCCGTCCGGGGCAGCCGGTGCTCGGCGATGATTTTCGCGCCGGTCTTCAGATGGATCCAGGTCTCAGGCGCGTGCACCGAGCGCCAGCCCAGCGCGAAGACGAACGCGAAGAGCAAAGTCTCGAGAGGCCAATGAGGGTGGTGCGGTTTTTCGTGCGGGTGCGCGCCGTGCTTCATGACGGGCCTATCCTACAAAATCGGCCGCCCTCGGCCGCGGATTCGCTACAATGCGCTTCACGGCCGCATTCGGAGAATAAAACATGGATTTCGAGCTCAGCGACGCCCAGAAGGACATCCGCGACACGGTCCGGAAGTTCGCGGAAGCCAAGATCAAGCCGCTCGCCCACGAGCTCGACGAGAAAGAAGAATTTTCAGTCGAGCTGACCCGTCAGCTCGGCGCGCTCGGCGTGTTCGGCCTGATCGTCCCCGAGGAGTTCGGCGGCTCGGGCCTCGACTACACCTCCTACTGCATCGCCGTCGAGGAGCTCGCGCGCGTGGACGGCTCGCAGGCCGCGACCGTCGCCGCCGGCGTCTCTCTCGGCGTGGCCCCGATGCTCTACTTCGGCACCGACGAGCAGAAGAAACAGTGGCTGCCGAAGCTCGCCGCCGGCGAGCAGCTCTTCGCCTTCGGCCTCACCGAGCCCGACGCCGGCAGCGACTCGCGCGGCTCGCGCACGAAGGCGGTCAAGAACGCCGACGGCACCTGGACGATCGACGGTTCGAAGATCTTCATCACCAACGGCTCCAACGAGCTGACCGGCGGCGTGATCGTGCAGGCCGTCAGCGACCGCAACGCGAACGGCGACCCCGAGTTCACCTGCTTCATCGTGCCGAAGGGCACGCCCGGCTTCACGGCCAAGCGCATGCACAAGAAGCTGATGTGGCGCGCCAGCGACACGGCCGAGCTGTATTTCGACAAGGTCACGGTTCCCGACTCGGCCATCCTCGGCAAGCGCGGCACCGGCTCGCGCCAGATGCTCAAAACGCTGGATTCCGGCCGCCTGTCCATCGCCGCGATGGGCCTCGGCTGCGCGCAGGGGGCCTACGAGCTCGCGCTGGCCTACGCGCAGAAGCGCGTCCAGTTCGGCAAGCCGCTCTCGCGCTTCCAGGCGATCAGCTTCAAGCTCGCCGACATGGCGATGAAGATCGAGCATGCGCGCGTGTTTTTATACAAAGCGTGCTGGCTCCGGGACACGAAGCAGCCGTTCGGCAAAGAGTCCGCGATGGCCAAGCTGTACTGCTCCGAGGTCGCCCAATGGGTCGCCAACGAGGCCGTCCAGATTCACGGCGGCTACGGCCTCATGAAGGAATTCGACGTCGAGCGCTTCTACCGGGACCAGCGCCTGCTCCAGATCGGCGAGGGCACGTCCGAGATCCAGCGCCTCGTGATCTCCCGCGCGATCGGCTGTTGAAAAAAGAGCTCATCGAGGCTTACGGCCTGGCGCCCCACCCCGAGGGCGGCTTCTTTAAGGAAACGTACCGCAGCGCCGAGAAGATGACCACGCGCGGAGGCGTCTCGCGCCCGATCTCGACGGGCATTCTCTTTCTGCTGCCCGAGGGCGAAAAATCCCGCCTTCACCGCATCAAGTCCGACGAGCTGTGGCACTTCCACCTCGGCGGCGCGCTGCGCCTGACGCAGATCTCCCCCGAAGGCACGGTCACGGACGTCCTCCTCGGCCCGGACTACAAGAAGGGCCACCTCCTCCAGCATGTCGTGCCCGCCCGCCACTGGTTCGGCGCCGAGCCCGAGCCCGGCGCGGGCTTCTGCTTCGTCGGCTGCACGGTCGCGCCCGGATTCGACTTCGACGACTTCGACCTCGGACCGCGGGCCACCTTGCTCGCGCGCTTCCCCGACGCGCGCGAGACCGTCCTGCGCCTGACCGACTAGGCCCGCGCAAACGACGATAATTCCTAGGCCATCGGACCCGGGTGAAATAGGGCCGAATGCCTCCTTCTAATTCCGGCGGGCGCCCTTATAATGAGCGCATGAGGCATCTCCGCCGGGCGCTCGCGCTCCTTCTTTCCATCTCCCTCGGCGCGTCTCCCGCCTTAGCGCAAGTTCAATCGGTCCACATCTCGGTTCCCTCCGCCGCCGGTATTTCAGGCGCCGCAGGCGCAAGCTCCAACGCTTCGCTCACGGGAACGCCGGTCTTCGCAACGACGCCCTCTTCGTTGTTGTCGTTGTCATTATCCCCCTCTCTATCCGCCCCTTCCGTTTTTTCCTTCACGCAGCCGGTCTCCCTGAGCGCCGCTCCAAGCATTGCCGCTGCCGTTCCGTCCGCTCTCAAGCCCGTCTTCTCCGCAGCCCCCAAGCCCGTTCAAGCCACGGCCGCGGCGTTGGCTTCAATCCAGCTCGCCGCCTCGAAAGCCGTCGAAGGCCTTTCCAAGGCGTCCGGCGATTCGGCCAGCTCCAAAGCCTCCGCTCAATTCTCCGCGCTGATCGCCGAGCCGCTCTCCTCCCCCTCTTCCACCGACGAGGCCCTCGCCCCCGCCGCCGGAAAGATGGGCGACCTGTCGTCGCCGTCGGGCCTCGCCGCAAGGACCCTCTCCGCCCCCGCCGCCGAGGACAAGGCCGAGCCCCCCTCGCCGAAAAAGGCCGGAATCACCCAGGTCTTCAAGGACCCCGAGCGCAACAAGGCCTTCTGGCGCTACGTCGGCGGCTACAGCATCTTCCTCTTCGGCTACGAGATGTACGTCGTCGGGCTGCCGTACCTGATCTCGGCGATCACGCGCAATTCGCTCAGCGAGAACCACGACGCGCGCGCCGCCGATCAGGAAGCGCTCAAGACTTTGGTCCGCTCGAACCGCTCGCTGGCCCGCATCGCGCACTGGGTCGCGCAGGGCGTCAGCTACGTGACGATCCCTCTCTTCACCCGCGGCATCGAGAAAGACGGCCCGAAGAAGTGGCTCGTGCGCTCGATGCTCGGCCGCGCCGCCGTGCTCGCGGGCATCGCCGGCTTGTTTTTCGCGACGGGCCTGCTCAGCGTGACGGGCTCGCTGTGGGTGTTCCTCGGCCTCGTCGCGTTGCAGTCGTTCTTCCAGGGCGTCGCGGTGACCTTCGAGGGCGCGGCCACGACGCGCATCATGGGCGACTCGACCGTCACGAGCGAGGAGCGCACCAAGGCCAACTCGATTCTGACCTTCATCGCCGCGATCTTCGCGATCGTCGCGCCCGTGATCGCGGGCCAGATCGCTCAGATCGGCCCGGTGATGGGCAAGACCGGCGTCGGCGGCGCCGTGATCTACTCGATCTACGCCGGAACCATCGCGCTCGCCGCTTTGGTCTACGCCTCGATCAAGATGATCGGCGGCGCGAAAAAGACGGACGCGGCGCAAAAGCCCGGCGAGGAAACCGCGCAGGCGCCGGCCCCGAAGGGAATCGGCGGCACGCTCAAGGGCCTGTGGCAGTCCATCAAGGACGGCACGAAGATCGTCGTCAAGGACCGCTTCCTGCGCACCTTGCTGCTGATGTCGATGGTCACCTCCTTGTTCTCCGATCCTCTCGTGTTCAACGTCCTCCCCGAGTACATCGAAGGCCTCGTCGCGAAGAACCCCGGCTCGATCGGCGCGATCATGAACATCCCCGGCCTCGGCTGGATACTCAAGTCGCTGACCGCGACGCCGATGGGCAATTTCGCGATGATGATGGTGATGGCGAGCGTGGGCAGCATCGTCGCCTCGCTGCTCATCAAGCCCCTCACGAAGCTTTTCCAGAAATTCGGCTTCAAGACCGACGAGGCTCTCACCATCCCGTTTTACGTCCTGGCCGCGCTGGAAGCTCCCTTATTCCTGCTGATGATCAACACGCCGACGATGCTCGGCGCCGTCGCGCTGTACGGCCTGCAGTCCCTGGTCGTCGGCTTCATCGGCATCGCGATCCAGGGCCTGTACCAGAAGAACCTCGGCGGTCAGAAGGACGAGAACGTCAACAAGATCCTCGCCGCGCAGTCCTTGCTCGGCATCGCCGCCGCGATCGTCTCGACCTACGTCTACGGCTTCGTCCTCAAGGACATCTCGATCGCGACCTCGCTGACGATCGCCGCGATCGCGACCGGCGTGATGGCGCTGCTGCGCCTCGCCGCGCCCTTCCTGTCCTTCTCCAAGGCCTCGCGCCGCCCGCCGGCCGAGCCGGCCGCCGACGCGCCCGCGCCGCCCGCTCACGCCAAGCCTCCGTCCGGCGACCACCACGGGCCGAACTCGATCCTCTCCACCCATCTGTAATAAAACGGCCCCGCGGCCGAATTAAGGCTGGCCTCGCGGGGCGTGTTATTGTAAGACTATGGCGTAAGCGCGCTTTCCTTGCCCATGCATAAACTCGAAATCGACCACCCGCAGCAGGACCAGATCGTGACCTCGCCGATCTACACGATCCGCGTCGACGGGCCGGAGACGCTCGCGTCGCTCGAGGTCTCGGTCGACCGCGGCCCGTGGCATGCCTGCCGCCGCGCCTGCGGCTACTGGTGGTACGACTGGGCCGGTTACGACGGCGGCGAGCACATTCTCGTCGCGCGCGGCCAGAACCGCGACGGCTCCCCCGTCGGCTCCACGCCGCGGCGCTTCACCGTCGCCTTCCGCAAATAGTCGCCTTCCCGTCACGACATACTGACGCCCCCGTCGTGGACCTCGCGCGCCCTACTTGCCTATCCTTCGCGCATGAGACACCACCTCCACGCCTTGAGCCGCCTCTTCGTCCTCCTCCTTCTCGCCGCGGCCCCGGCCTCCTTCGCGGCCGACGCCGATAATTCCCCCACGCCCAAGGACTTAAAGGGCTTCGCCGAGACCAAACGCTGGTTCTCCGAGCACCGCAAGGAATTCGCCGAGCGCCAGGGGCTCATGCTCAAGCGGCGCTACGACCTGTCGGACCACCCGGCGCAGGACGCCGTCATGTCCCGCGGCAAGAGCCTCCAGCAGGGCGTGCGCGCGAAGCTACCCGCGGGCATCTCCTGGGACGACTTGGCGAAGATGACGCCCGAGGACATCCGCAGGCGCGACGCCTTCCCCGAGGGCTACATGCCGCTTCCCTTCCCGAACCATCCCGAGGGCGGCATGCTGTTTCCGCGCATGGAGATCGACGAGATCAAGAAGCAGGAGGGCCGCGACCTCGAGCGCTTCGACCTCGACTTCGACCTCCCCGAGCATTTCCTCCCCGAATTCCCGCCGGCGATGTTCCTGACCACGCGCCCCGACCTCGGCGACGTGTCGAAGGGCAAGCTGCTCACGATCGACAACTACTACGAGCTCATGGACGGAATCCTGAACCCGAAGCAGCTCGACGGCCTGCGCCTCCTGCTCACGCCGTTTCCCCAGCAGCAGTTCAACGCGACCGACGACCGGCGCGTCGGCCGCCCCAGCCTCGGCGTGACCTGCTTCGACTGCCACGCCAACGGCGGCACCAACGGCGCGACGCATCTCGTCGGCGACATCCGCCCTCAGGAGTTCCGCCACCGCATCGAGGCGCCGGCCCTGCGCGGCGTGAACATACAGCGCCTGTTCGGCTCCCAGCGGGCGCTGAAGACCGTCGAGGATTTCACCGAGTTCGAGCAGCGCGCCGCCTACTTCGACGGCGACATCGGGCTCGCGGCGAAGAAGGGCGTCAACGTCCCCGACCGCGCCTCGCAGGTCCACCACATGGCCGAGTTCCAGGAGCTGCTCGACTTCCCGCCCGCGCCAAAGCTCGGCGTGGACGGGATGATGATCCCGGCGAAGGCCTCGCCCGCGGAGCTTCGCGGCCAGGGGCTGTTCTTCGGCAAGGCCAAGTGCGCGGAGTGCCACGCTCCGCCGTACTACACCGACAACACGATGCACGACCTGAAGGTCGAGCGCTTCTACAAGCCGCGGCTCATCCGCGGCATGATGGCGTCGGCCGACGGCCCGATCAAGACCTTCCCGCTGCGCGGCATCAAGGACACGCCGCCGTACCTGCACGACGGGCGCCTGCTGACGCTCGACGACACGGTGCGGTTCTTCAACCTCGTGCTGGAGACCAAGCTCACGCCTCAGGAAGAGGCGGACGTGACGGCGTTTCTGAAGGCGCTGTAAGGCGCGGAAAAAAGACGCCCCCGGCGGAGGAGGGCCGAGGGCGTCTCTTACTCAGGAGCCCGAAGTTCCTGAAGAAAGACTCCTGGGAGGAGCCGCGCTTTCTCCGAGGCCTTCAGGCCCGGACCGTCCGACATTTTCCGCTAATGCTCGACCCAACCGGTGAGCATGGACCGGAGATTCGACCCGAGGGTCGCGCCCGTCGTGATCATGTAGAGGTGGACCACGAGGAAGCTGAGCATGGCGAAAGCCCCCGCGGTGTGGACGAGGGCGACCATCCTCAGGCCCCCGAGCGCCTCGATCAGCCCCGGCCAGAGCGGGGTCCCGAGGTAAAGCACCCCCGCCGCGATCTGGACGGGGAATACGAAGATCAGGAGGCCGAAGTAGGCCGCCTTCTGGATGGGATTGAATTTCTTCTCGGGAGTGGCGATCTCCGGGTGAGGCGCGCTGCGGAATATCCCGCTTGTGTAGAAGCGGACCTGGTCGAGGAAGTTCTTGCGGGTGGGGATGAATTGCCTCACCTCGCCGGTGGTCCAATGCCAGAACATCGTGAACAAAGTCAGGACCACCAAGCCCAGTCCTGCCGCTTCATGCAGGCGCACCGCGTTCTCGAAGCCCAGGACGCGCAGAGCGCCGTGGACCTCGAAGCCGGTGGAAACCAGGATCAGGATGAGAACGACCTGGGCCCAATGCCAGAAGCGCTCGTAGCGCTTGTAGAGATAGACGCGGCTCATCGCTTCCCCCATTTGTTCAGCCAAACCAGGAGCTTCTCGAACTGCCCCCGCTCCGCCAGCCAGCGCAGGAAGCCGTGGCCGAGGACTCCCAGAAGGGACAGCAGCGCCGACGCCCACCCCAGGAAGTCGAGGACGGCGCTGCGATCGTAGCCCGGCATGTAGATCCCCGGGACGCCCGCCAGACGGCTGGTTCTTGAGTGGCAGTCCGCGCAGGAGAGGCCCCGGTCTCCCTGCGCGACCATGTGGCTCACGGGCCAGTACATCTCGGTCCGGGCGAAGCCGACCTGGCCGCTGAAGGGCAGGCCCGCGTACTTCATGCCGACGCGCGCGGACTTGTTCCAGTCGAAGTCCTCCCAATACGCCCCGGAGCCCTTCTCACCGGAGAGCTTCGGCTGGATCAGGATCTTGTTGACCGGGTCATAGGGCTGATTGCCCTCGTGGAGCTTGAAGGGCCAGATCTTCGAGGCGCCGTCGCCGGGCCCGCCCAGGGGCGGATTCATCACGAGCGTCTTCGCGGGGTCGAAGCGGTCTCCCGTCAGATAGCGGCCCGAGGTCCCGTTCCACCAGCGATAAGCGGGGACGACGTTCTTGCCCCACACGAAAGCTCCCTTGATCCCGAGGTAGGAGATGTTCCCTTCGTCGTCGTACTCGGTCAGGGGGCGTCCGTCCGGGAGGCGGCGGCCGGCCTTCGACCAGTCCCACGACAGCTTGGTCGCGTTCTCCCGGGCGAAGGCCGGGATGTGGCACGTCTGGCAGGCGACGCGGCGGGCGTGCCAGTTGCGGCGCAGGGACTGCCAAGGGGAGAGCTTCTCCGCGCCGGCGGTGAAGCGGCCGGCCCCCTCGCGCTCCTTCTCGGAGCGGAAGGCGAAATCGTGTCCGTGCGGCGCGTCGCCGTGGCACTGCGCGCACGTCACGAGATTCTTGGAGTCGACGGAGACGCTCGGCGCTCGGCCCTTGAGCCGGTGGCCCGCCTCCTCGTCCCGGTGGCAGGAGGCGCAGGTGAAGCCCACGCCGTCCTTGGCCATGTGCACGTCGAGCGTCTTCTTGGCCTCGAGCAGGGACGGGTCCAGATCGCCGTGCTTGACTCCCTCGCCGCCGCCGCCCGCGAAATGGCAGGAGCCGCAGGTGCGCAGGCTGGTCGGCCCCACGCCCACGGCGAGCTTGCCCCAGTCGACCGCGGCTTCGGCGCCGCCCCCGTGGCCCGCGGGCTTCTTGACGTAATCCCCGGTCCCGTCGTGGCAGGAGAGGCAGTCGACGTTCGTCTGCTTCTTGAAGTCGAAGGTCCGGTCCTTCCAGCCGTAGCCGATGTGGCACTTGGCGCAGGAAGCCTCGTTGGATTGGACGCCGATGCAAAAATTGTTGAGGAGGTTCGCCTTGCCCATCCGATGCTTTCCGACGTGGCCGGGGACCTCCACCGCCTCGCCGAGCCAGTTCCAATGCGACGTCTCGAGGATCTGCTCGCCCGCCTTCGTATGGCACTCGAGGCAGGCCCGCGTGACGGCGGGCCCGTCCGCGAACTTCTTCTTCAGAGCCGCGAACTGATGGTGATCGGCCGTCGTCGCCCGGGCCGGAGCGCTCAGGACGGCGAGGAGGACGGCCGCCACGATGGCGGCCGTCCCCCCGTTCCGGCTTGAGCTGATCAGCATCCCGCGGTCCTCAGGAACGAGGAGCTGACGTTCTTTCCGTCCACCGTCTTGTACTTGCACTTGATCTCGTCGTCCGTGCGTATCTTCTTGATCTTGAACTTCTTGAGGGTCAGCGCGTCCGTGATGGTGATCGGGACCTTCTTCCCCTTCACCAGCAGGATCGTCTCCGCGGACTTTCCGTCCGCGGCGACGTCGATCTTGATCAGATAGCCCGTGACCGTGACGACGGCGGGCGCCTCGCTCTTATCCGCGGCCCGCAGCGCCGACGGCGCCGCGCCCGCGAAGGCGAAAAGACCGGCCAGGACGAGCCCATTCATCTTCGTCATGACACCCTCCTTAGAATTTGACTTCGAACGTCGTGTAGACGTCATAGGCGTTGCGGATCGGCACCGACATCTGAGCCTGGTTCGCCTGCAGCCCCGAGATGCTCTTCGACGTCCCGATCCAGGAGTTCGTCCCGGTGTATTTGAAGTCGTAGTACTGCCAGCCCAGCCGGAAGAAGACCCGTCCGTCCCGGGCGATCGGCGCGCGGCCGATGTCCTGGATCGCGTAGAGCTCGTAGACGTTGCCGCGGGTGCCGAGCTTGCTGGTCCAGATGTCGTCGCCGGCCGGGACGAAGGTGATCCAGTCCTTGGAGCCGTAGTTGTACTCGGCGCCGATCTTCGTCTTGGTCTTCGTGATGTCGTAGCGGGCGCCGGTGTAGAGGCCCATGCCGGTCTTGTTCGCGCAGTCCGGCCCGTCGCACATCAGCCCCGGCATCGCCGCGTTGCCGCCGTAGCGGTTCCCGTTCGGATGCGCCGCGCTGGCCGCGCCGCTGCCGAAGACCGTCAGGTCGCCGGGTCCGAGGTCGCGCACGGTGCGCAGGACGCTTCCGCCGAAGTTCTCGATGTCGCCGAGGTTCGTGGCGACGGTCGGCCCCGGGATGCCGTCCATGATGTTGAACCCGCGCTGGTACTGGACATCGACGCGCGCGTCCGGCGTCTCGTAGGCGAGCATGGACACGCCGAGCATGTCCGAGTCGCGCATGGCGGCCGAGCCCTGGCGGTAGCCGCTCTCGAAGGCCCGCCCGTAGCACAGCTTCGCGGCGAAGCCGGGCAGCAGGCCGATCTCGGGGGCCACGCCGAGCGTGGCGCCGTCGAAGGCGTAGTCGACGAGGAGGCCGGGGATGCCGGCCGCGCCGGCGATCTCGCGGTCGTCGCGGACGTTGGTCGGCGCGCCGCCCGTCGAGGGGCGTCGTCCGGCCGAGAACCAGGCCGAGGTCCCGAAGAGGTCCTTGACCGTGGCGTACGCGTAGTCGATCCTCACGGTGCTGTCGGAGGGCACGTGCCCGGTCGTCCCGTCGAAGGTCTTGCTGTCGCGGTCGCCGAAGAGCCCGGTCTGCGTCGCGCCGCCTTCCTGCATGCCGAACACCTTATAGGCGAGCATCCGGATGTGCATCGAGACGCTCTCGGCGGGCTTGACGTTGATGTTGAAGCCCAGGCGGTTGGTCAGCAGCGAGTCGTTCTTGAGCGTGCTCGCCGCCTTGGGCGCTCCCGTGAAATCGGTGTAGGACGGCGCGTGCGCGCGCAGGACGTCGTGGCGCACGCGGAGGTCGCCTCCGAAGGAGATCCAGTCGGGCTTGCGCGCCTCATCGGAGCCCTTGGCCTCCGGGCTCGACATCTGGCCGCGCAGCTCCTCCACCTGCTTGGAGAGCTGATCCACCTTCTTGGACAGGTCGGCGTCCTGGGCCGCCGCGAACGGCGCCGTCAACGCCAGGCTGAAAACGCACACCGCGCGCGCGATACCGCGCAGGCTTCGGTTGGATCGGGTCATAGAACCTCCTTGGTGAGACTTGCGCGCGATTTCATCAATATATATCTGCACGCACGGATATATGAGGCAACATAAATTCCACATATATCCGTCAAGGCGTATATATAACCTCGCGCGCTTGAGGCTTGAATCCTCCGCCTCCGCGTGTTACCATCTGAAAAGGCTCCCATGGAAAACCCCGTCGACGGCATGTTCCGGGCGTTCGCGGACGTCACGCGCCTGCGCATACTCCACCTCCTGGCGCGCCGCGAGATGTCCGTCTGCGAGATCATGGCCACTATGAAGGTGCCCCAGTCGAAGATTTCCCGGCATCTGGGCTATCTGCGGGCCTCGGGCCTCGTCGTCAGCCGGACGCAGGGTCAGTGGCGGCTTTACGCGCTGGCCAAGCCGACGACCCGCTTTCAGGCGCGCGCCCTTCATTGCCTGAAGGACTGCTTCGATGAGGTGGCCGTGCTCCGGCAGGACATGACCCGTCTGAAGGTCGTGGGTCCGCTGTGCGCGCGGCGCAAGAAGCGCCTGGCCGACGCCGCGCGCAACAACAAGAGGAAGGGCCGCGCGCCGGCGAAAAAATCGCAGCCCCCTCCCAGAATCGAACTGGGGTAGCCAGTTTACAAAACTGGTGCTCTGCCACTGAGCTAAGGGGGCGTCTGCGGAAAGTTTAACAGGTTTGGACCGGAACCGGGAGGGCCTAGGCCCAATGCCCGCTCCTTTATAGGTCTCTAGCCCTGCGGAGTTTTTCTCCCGCCCGATTACAATCTGGGCAGACCATGAAACTCTCCAAAGTTCTCGCCGTCCTCCTCTCCGCCTCGATTCCGACCGGGGCTTTCGCCCAGACCTTTTCCGGCCGCTCCGCCGCCGCCTCGTCCTACGGCTCGCCCGCCATCGGCGCGATTCAGCCCGTGCCTTTCAGCTTCGCAGCCATGGCTCCCCTCTCGCTCTCGGCTCCTTCGATCGCTCCCGGCCTGACTTTGGTCCCCGGTATCACGCCGTCCGCTCTCCCCTCCGCGATTCGCGCCGCCGCGTCCGCCGCTCCGGCCGCCGCCGTTCCCATCCTGCCCGCGGCCCTCGCGGCCGCCGTCCGCCCCGCCGCCTCGGCCCCGCTGACCTCCGCCTCCGTCCAGATTTCGAAGATGGCCGGGGAAGTGGAGGCGTTCTTCAAAGCCGCCGAGCCCGCGGACAAAGCCTCGTCGGAATCCTCGCGGGACACGGCCGCCAAGGTCTTCGGGGCCCTGACCGAAGGACCGGCGGCGGCCGGCGGGACTCCCGTTGAAGCCCCCGCCCCCGGGCCGAACGGAAACCTCACCCAGCAGAAGATGAGCCGCACCCTGTATCAGGTGGCCGCCATCTTCGCCGAGCAATACGCGCCCATCGACTGGAAGAAGGAGCGCTTCGCCGTCGACCTGAAGCGCGAGTACGACAAGGCCCAGACGGCCATCCTCGCCGACCCGAAGATCACCACCCGCCAATTCCAGGACCTGCTCACCGCCTTCGTGGCCGCCATGCGCGATTACCACGTGAGCATCTCCTACAATTCCACGGAGAGCGCGCGCCTGCCCTTCCTCGTCGCCGGGGCCGAGGGCAAGCACTTCCTGGCCTACATCGACCGCGAGAAGCTCCCGCTGAAGATATTCCCCTTCCGCGTCGGCGACGAGATCGTGGCCTTCGACGGCAAGCCCACGAGCGAAGCCGTCAACGAGATCGCCTCCAAGCTGGGCGGAAACACCTCCGAGACGGACCAGCGCCTGGCCGAGCTCTTCCTCACCAACCGGCGCCGGGGCCGGGGCGACACGAACATCCCGGACGGCAACGCCGTGCTGGGCATCCGCGGCCGGGACGGCAAGCTCTACAAGGTCCGCATGCCCTGGGACTACACGCCGGAGCTGATCCCCCAGGACGTTCCCGTGCGGGACTCGGGTCTGCTCGAGCCGCAGGCTCCGCGGACCCAGTCGTGGGAGGAGGACGCCTCGCTCGAGCCGAAGGCTCCGCGCATCGAATCCTGGGCGGATGACGCCCTGATCGCGCCGAAGCTCCCCGCCGACGGCCTCAAGAGCCTTCTCGGCCGCGCCTTCGCCAACGCGATCCATCCGCTGGCCCGCCTGTTCGCGGACATGCGCTCCGAGGCCGCCGCCAACCCGTTCATGATGGGCGCGCGCAAGAGCTTCGTGCCCCGCCTGGGGACCGTCCTCTGGGAGACCAAGGAGGACGACGCCTTCCACGCCTACATCTTCAAGGCGCCGGACGGCCGCAAGGTCGGCTTCATCCGCATCCCTTCTTATGAAGGAGGCGCCGCGGAAGTGGCGCGCTTCGCGCAGATCATGGCCAAGTTCCAGAAGGAGACCTCCGCTTTGGTCATCGACCAGGTCAGCAATCCCGGCGGCGCCATCTTCTATCTCTACGCGCTGGCCTCGCACCTGACGGACAAGACCCTGCTGACCCCCCGCCACCGGATCATCATCGGCGAGAGCGACGCGCAGTGGGCCGCCGACCTCCTGCTGAAGGTGGTGCGGGCGCAGAAGGTCCGCGCCGCGGCGACGGCGTCCACCGAGGACGAGGAAGACGACGAGTGGGCCGGCTACCCGGTCACGCAGAAGTTCATGGTGCTGATGGTCCGCTTCGCGCAGTTCATACTCGCGCAGCTCGAGGCCGGCAATCGCTTCACCGCCCCGACCCACCTGTGGGGCGTCGACGACATCGACCCCGCGCCGAAGGCGGAGGAGCGCTACACCAAGCCCATCCTGCTCCTGACCAACGCGCTGGACTTCTCGGGAGGAGACTTCTTCCCGGCGATCATGCAGGACAACAAGCGCGCGACCATCATGGGCGTGCGCACGTCCGGCGCCGGCGGGGCGGTCAAGCCCTTCTCCCTGCCCAACCAGTTCGGCATCGAGGACCTGTCCGCCACCTGGACCATCGCCCAGCGCGCCGACGGGCGGCCCATCGAGAACCTGGGAGTCACGCCCGACATCGCCTACGACTTCACGGCCAAGGACCTGCGCACGGGCTTCGCGGAGTACCGCCTCAACGTCCTGAAGGCGCTGGCCGGCCTGATCGACGGCGCGAAGACGACTCCTTAACGCTCAGCGCTGCGGCGCGGGAACCGGCAGCGGCCCCTCGAAGATCAGTCTGTCGCGATAACGGGAGGACTTTCCGGCTTCCGCCAGCCGCATCTCCTTGTCGCGAAATACCTGCGCCGTGCCCACGGTCTTGAAGCCGCTCGCGATCTCGTGAGCGAGGTTCAAGAGGAGGAAGTTCGTCCTCGCGCTCTCCGTTCGAGCGGTCAGCTCCGAGGCGTCCCGGTCCACCGTGAGCCGGCGGTCGAACAGCGCCAGCAAGCTGACCTTCGCGGCGGGAACGCGGTAGAGAACCACCTGCTCGACCATGCCCTCGCCCGAGCTCGAACGGTGAACGACGGTCCGCCTGCCCCGGAAGAGGCCGAACCAGGTCAGGGAGTCCCGGTCGCGGCGGTTCGGCTGCCCGTATTTCTCGATCATCGCCCGGGCCGTGAGACGGGAGGGCTCCGGCCAGTCGGCGACGATCGACTCGGCCCGCCCCGCCGCCCCGGCGCGGATGGGCCAGTCGCGTCCGCTCATCGCCGTCACGACGAGCAGTCCGACGCCCACCGCGCAGCGCCCGAACATGCCTCGCAAATCGATATTCATGCGGCCTCCCTTGGGCTTCCTGGAACAGGATAGTCCCGAACCGGCGGGGCGGTCCATGGCCGGCGCGTATCGTTGTCTTGACGGGGAAATGGCGGCCGCTCGCCTACGGGCGCGAGGACGACGGCTTCCGGGTCGACCCCGCGGCGCCTTCCGCCGCGAGCAAGGGCGCCGAGCTCGACGCGGCGCGGCCCGCGGGCGCGAGCCGGTAGCCGGCCCGCCGCACGCCGTCGATGATCCCGGGCAAGGCGGACACGGTCGCCGATCGGTCCACGAACTCCGACGCGCGCGCCTCGAAGCCGTCGTGCAGAAGGACGATCGCGCCGGGGTGGAGCTGGGCGAGCGTGATCTTGGAGATGCCGGCGGCGTCGAGATCTCCGTCATGGCCGCGGTCGGACCAAAGCATCATCTTCATGCCGCGTTCTCGAAGAATATCCCAAAGCGGGAATCCGCGCACGCCGAACGGCGGCCGGAACCAGACCGGCCGGGTTCCGGTGATCCTCTCGAGGACGTCCTGCGTGCGGTCGATCTCGGAGGCCATGCTTTCGCGGCTCGCGAGATAGAGCCAGGGATGCGACCAGGTGTGGTTGCCGATCTCGTGGCCCTCGTCGCGTATGCGGCGCACGAGCTCGGGGTAGCGCTCGGCGCTCGCGCCGCACAGGAAAAAGGTCGCCTTGACGCCCTTGGCGCGCAGGATGTCGAGAATCTCGCCGGTGTACGGCACGGACGGCCCGTCGTCGAAGGTGAGCATCACCTCGGCCGGATCGCCGTCGCGCACCAGGGCGGGGCCGAGCAAGGTCGCCTGCGGAGAGCCGAGGCCGTACGCGAGCACGCCGACGGAGGCGAGCGCCGACGCGAAGACGGCGAGGACGATTCTCAGACGGTGATTTCTCATCGGAGGGGTCCTCATATTGTAGCAGGGGATTCCTCGCCGCGCCATGTTCGCTCGCGCGCCGCCTGAACAGGTCTAGGCCAAAGGCCCAGCACCTTATAGGTCCCTAGCCCCTGTGGGATTATTTCCCGCCGGGCTACAATCTCAGTAGGCTATGAAACCCTCAGGGTTACTCGCAGTTCTCCTCTCAGCCTCGATCCCAAGCTCAGCGTTTGCCCAAAGTTTTTCCGCCTCGCGGGCGGGAGCCTCCGCCGAATCCGCCGTTTCCGGCGCGGCCGGAACCGTCCAGATCGTCCCCAACGCCTTCGGGGCTTTGACCCCTCTCTCTCTCTCGGCCCCGGCGCTCGCCCCCGGCCTGACGCCCGCCCCCGGGATCACGCCCTCGGCGCTCGCCGCGGCGATTCAAAACGCCCCGTCCGCCGCGCAGGTCGTCGGCGCGATACCGGTTTTGCCGGCGGCCCTGGCCGCCGCCCGTCCCGCCGCAGCCCCGACCGAGCCATACGGCGAGGGAGTGTCCCTTCCGAACGCCGTTGGAAAGGGACCCGCCAACGACGAAAAGGCCGCTTCCAAGACCTGGACCGAGAAGCTCGCCTCGATGTTCGACGGCAGCGCGAAGAAGTCCGCGGACGCGACGCCTCTCGATCCCTCCAACCTCAAAGCGTTCATCGTCCGCCACGGCCAGCCGATGACCGAGATCACCTTGGCCGAGGCCGCCGCTCATGCCGGCCAGGTGCGCCTGCTCACCGCGAAGAACGATCCCTCGGGCCTGACCGAGAAGCACGCGGCCCAGATCGGCGCGATCATCCGCGGCGGCGCGACCAAGGCCGTTCAGAAAGAATCTCTCGCCGTGGACTGGTCCCCGAAGGCCGGCGCGGCGGCGCCGGCGTCTCCGTCGGCGGCGACCGCCGAAGCAGCTCCTTCCTCTCTCGCCTCCAAGCTGCTGTGGCCCTTCCGCGAGGCGAAGTTCCTCGCGAAGACCTTCTCCGCCTCCCTCGTGAAGCCCCTGCCGAGCGAGATCTTCGGCGGCCTCGCCACCAAGTCCTTCCCGCTCGTCACGTCGATCGGCGTCTACTGGGCCGCGGCCGGCCTGGCCCACCCGGTCGCGCTGGTCGGCCTCATCACGCTGAGCGTCGCGCAGCAGGTCTTCCACGGCTTCTTCCTCAAAAGCTGGAACAATTTCCAGGAAGCCCTGAGCAAGGCGCGCGGCTTCAACTACCAGATGTTCTTCAACCTCGCCTACATGCAGGGCGCCGGGACGATCTACCGCCTCCTGACCTGGTCGGCGAACCCGACGAGCGTCACGCCCCCGTGGAGCGTGAACTATTGGAAGGACATGGCTCTGATGTCCGTCATCGGGACCTTCTTCGGCGTGCTCGGCTACAACAGCCTCAACGCGCTGTACGCGAAAGGCTCGATCTCCCGCTGGCAGCACTCCGGCATACAGCAGGTGCGCGACCTCTGCTTCCTCCTCGCCGCGCCCTTCTTCGCCTCCGGCTCGATGACGCTGTTCTGGGCCATCTTCCTCTTCCAGCAGTCGCTCGACCTCGCGATCTCGATCTGGGCCGGCCGCGCCAAAGCCCGGGAGATCGTCTTCGTCACGAGCGCGACCGTCGCCGCCAGCGCCGAATTCAACGAGAAGTATCCGCTCGCGGGCGTCGTCATCGAGCCCCCGCTGAAGCAGGCCTTGAAGGCGGTCGTGGACAACCCTCTCGTGCGCGTGATGACGTGGCCCGTCCGCGCGCTGTGGAAGCTCGCCCGCGGGGGCAAGAAGTGATCCGCCGAATTTTCGCCGGCGCGCTTTCCCTGTTCATAGCGCTCTCGGGCGCGCCCGACCTCCGCGCGCAGGTCGTTTCCCAGGCGGCGAACGCCTCCGTCCCGCGCGTCACCGGCTCCTTCGGCGCCGTCTCCGGCCCCGCGCTCTCGCTTCCGCTCACGCCGGCCTCGGCGCCGTCGCTCGCCCTTTCCGCCGCCCTCGCGCTGGCGCCGGTCCCGGCGCTGGCGCCCGCGCTCGCGTCCGCGGTTCAACCGGCGGCCGCGAAACCCGTCTCCGCCGCTCCGGCCGCCGCGAAGCCCATCGCGGCCTCCGCGCTGGCCGCTTCTCCCCTCCCGTCCGCTGCCGCCGAGGAAGGCCTCTCCGCTCACGACGTCTCGGTCCTGCGCGGGGCGTGGCAGGCCGCCCACGCCCTCGTCGAGCCGGTCCCCGGCGCGCCGGACAACCTCTCCGACGCTCCGATCAATGACACGCCCGGCCGCGAGTACACGCCGTCCCCCAAGGACTGGCGCGACGAGATCCTCCACTTCATGCTCCTCGACCGCTTCGCGCGCGCCGGCAAGGTCCGCACCTACGGCGACGTGAAGGAAGGCGGTTCGCGCCACGGCGGCAACCTGCGCGGCGTCATCGAACAGCTCGACTACCTCAAGAACTCGGGCGTGACCACGCTCCTGCTCTCGCCCGTCACGCAGAACCAGGCCTCGTCCTATCACGGCTACGCGCCGGTGCACCTGATGGCGATCGACCCGCACCTCGGCACGATGGCCGACTTCAAGGAGCTCGTCGACGAGGCGCACAAACGCGGCCTGAAGGTCGTGCTCGACTGGGTGCTCAACCACTCCGGCCCCGTCTTCGAGTACAAGGAGGGGTCGCAGTGGCGCGGCCTCGACGGCCAGCCGAAGGAGATCGGCGAGTGGACCGAGACGCTCAAGCCCAACGACCTCAAGGACCCGAAGCACTTCACGCGCCGCGGCGTGATCGACAACTGGAACGACGGCCAGCAGGCCGTCAACGGCGACTTCCCCCCGAACTACCGCCAATACGCCTCCGACAAGCCCGAGACCGCGGAGGCCCTGACCCACATCGCGAAGTGGTGGATTCAGGAGACGGACATCGACGGCTTCCGCCTCGACGCGGTGCGCCACGTGGCCCCCGGCTTCGTGCCCAAGTTCTCGAAGGCGATCAAGGAATACGCCGCCTCGATCGGCAAGAAGAACTTCTTCCTCGTCGGCGAGAACTCGACCGGCATCGATTCCGACCTGGTTCCGCACCTGACGACCGACGGCATGGACAGCGCGTTCGCGTATCCCTCCTACCGCCGCGAGACTTACGCCCTGCACAGCCAGGCCCCGACGCGCGTGCTCGAGGACAGCATGCACCGCACGAACCAGGCTCTCGGGCCGTTGGCGGACCGCCTCCTGCGCTTCATCGACAACCACGACGTGTACCGCTTCCTGCGGTTGGGAGAGCCCGAGGCTCAGCTGAAGATCGCGCTCGCCTATCTGCTATTCTCCATCGGCATCCCGATGACCTACTACGGCACCGAGCAGGGCTTCCGCCAGGACACCGACCGCCTCGACCCCGAGGGCCCGGAGCATCCCGCCGATCCCAGAAACCGCGAGGACCAGTTCGCCGACGGCGCCTTCAAGTCCGACAGCTCGAAGGGCGACAAGTTCGACCAGACCAATACGACCTACAAGTTCCTCAAGCAGCTCGCGGACGTGCGCAAGGCGTACGCCGCCCTGCGCCGCGGAACCGAGTGGGTGCGCTGGTCCGACACGGACCGCGCGGGCCTGTTCGCCTTCAGCCGGATCCACGAGGGGCAGGAAGTGGTCGTGGTCCTCAACTTCTCGAAAGAGGCGCGGCAGGAAGAGATGTGGGTGGACGCGGCGGCCAGCCCCGCCGGAACCGTGTTTCACGACGCCCTCGACAAGTCCTACGCCGCCACCGCCCACACCCCGGTCATGGCCGGCTCGAAAATCACCGTCTCCGTGCCGCCGCTGAGCGTGCGCGTGCTGGTCCGTGCCGCGAACTAACGCGGGCAAGCGAAGCTTGCCCTCCTGGGCCGGCAAGGTCCTCTACCTCGTTCTCCTCGACCGCTTCGCCGACGGCGATCCCTCGCGCAACGACTTCGGCCGCGACGAGTATTCGCCGACCGACCCCGAGAAGTTCCAGGGCGGCGACCTCGAGGGCCTGCGCCGGCGCCTGCCCTCGTTGAAAAGACTGGGGATAGACGCCGTCTGGCTCACGCCCCCGACGCACGGCCAATGGGTCAACCCGACGATCGCCACGCGCGGCTACCACGGCTACTGGCCCTACGACTTCACGGCGGTGGACCCGCACTTCGGCACCATCGAGGATTACCGGCGCATGGTCGCCGACGCCCACGCGCTCGGCATGAAGGTGATCCAGGACATCGTGGTCAATCACACCGCCAACTTCTTCACCGTGACCGGCGAGGGCTACGACCCGAAGCATCCCGAGCGCAGCTGGCGCGCGCTGCCGGGCACCTACCCGCCCGACGGCGAGCCGAAGGCGCCCAACGACCCCGTCTTCCGGATGAACGACCCGCGCGACCCCGTCCATCGCAAGGCCGCGGTCTACAACTTCACGCCGAACATCTCCGACTACCGCGACCGCCGCCAGACCTTGACGCACGCGATGGGCGACCTCGACGACATCAATCTCGACAACGCGATGGCCGCGCACCGGATGCGGGAGATTTACCGGTTTTGGATCGAGCAGGTGGGCATAGACGGCTTCCGCGTCGACACGGTCTATTACACGCCGGAAACATTTTACGACGATTTCCTGAGAAAATCCGACGCGAAGGATCCGGGGGTGAAGAAATTCGCGGCCGCCCACGGCGCGCCCGAGTTCCTCGTCTTCGGAGAGGTCTGGAGCTACGACTACAAGGCGATCGGCAAGTATCTCGAAGGGCCCCGCGGGCCGCGCCTCGATTCGGCCGTCGACCTGCCTCTCAACGAGGCCCTGAACCAGGTTTTTTTCCGGAAATCCGCGACCGACAACATGCGCGCGCCGCTCGCCGCGCGCAAGCGTAATCCGGAATTGTGGGTGACCTTCGCGGACAACCACGACGTGGAAAGGGTTTACGCCCGCGGCACGCCGCGCGCGGCGAGGCAATGCCTGGCCGCTTTGTTCACGCTTCCGGGCTTGCCCTGCGTTTACTATGGGACGGAAGCCGGTCTCACCGGGGCGCGCGAGCAGATGTTCGACGACAGCCTTACGGACGCGAAGCGTCCGGAAAACAAGTTCTTGCGCAAATTGATCTCCCTGCGCAAGGAACATGCCGGCCTCGCCGTAGGCGAGGCGACCGTGGAGAATTCCGGCGCTTCCTGCGGCATACTCTCCTACGTCGTCGTGAACAAGAAAAATCGATATCGGATCGTCTTCAACACCGCGCCCGAGCGCCGCGCCTACGCGCTGCCCGGCGCCGGCAAGAGCACGAAGGTCCTGCTCTCATCGGATTCCATCCCGCTGTCCTCCGTCTTGTCGCTCGCTCCCGAATCGTTCCTGATTCTGGATGAAAGCCGTGCTCCCGTGAAAAAAGGTTCGCTGCCTTCGGCGCCCAAGCTGAGACTCAAGTCCTCGGGCCCCTTCAGGGAACCTTTCCCCGTCCGGTTCTCCCTGCCCAAAGGCCCCAAGCCCGCCCGCCTCGACCTGTTGTGCGACGACGATATGGAGCGCCGCCGTCCCGTCCGGGATTTGAAGTCGGGAACCCTCCTCGCGGACCCGGAGGTCCTCGGAGGCGGCAAACGGACTTTGCGCCTTCTCTCGACCGCGCGAAACGGGGTCCGGTCCCTGTCTCCGGCCGTAAACGTGGACCTGCGCTGCTGCGACCGCCTCCTCGTCGAGCGCGGCGTTCCCCCGGCGAACAAGGGCGGATTCGGCGGCCGGCGCCTGCGCGCCCCCACCGAGGCCAGCTACGACGGCCAGCTGTCCCTCGAACGCGTTCGAGTCTGTTCCCGCGGACGGGACATCAAGATGGAACTGCTTATGGGCAGAGTAACCGACTCCTGGAACCCGCCCGAGGGCTACGACCACGCCTATTTCGGCGTGTTCTTCCAGTTCCCCGGCCGCTCCGGCATCGAGGCTCTCCCGAAGATGGGCGCGAAGGTCCCCGGCTTCCGCTGGGACGCCGGCTTCCTGCTCTACGGCTGGGGCTCGCGCTCGTTCTCCGCGCACGGCTCGGGCCCCGACGCCTACGGCCCGCCCCTGCCCGGCGAGGTCAAGCAGAGCGCCAACCCCGCGCGCCGCACCGTCAATTTCCTGTTCTCGGAGCGGTGCTTCGGCAAGCTCAAGACCTATGAAGGAGCGCGGGTGCTGATCACGACCTGGGACGGCTACCTCGGCGAGCTGCGCGCGGTGTCCGCGACGCCCGAGGACTGGACCTTCTCCGTCGCCGACGGCGGCCCGCTCGACGCGCCCAAAATTTACGATCATATCCTCCTCGACCTGTGAGCCACGCATGACCCTTTCCGCCGAAGACCTCGTCGTCCTCGCCCTCGACCGCAGCGACACCGAACGCGGCTATTATTACTTCCACGCGAAGAGCACCGAGGCCGCGACCCGGTTCTCCTCCGCCTCCGAGCTTCCCGACGCCCCGCGCGTCGTCATCGCGCTGTTCGCCACCAAGACCTACTCCGAGGGCATGGGCGGCGGGGGCAGCGAACGCTCCCCCGAGGACCGCGCGCTGACGCGCTCGATCTCGTCCCGCTTTCCCGGCCGGATCTCCGTCGTGCTGATGGGCGGCGCCAAGAAGGACGACGCCGGCGGCCCGAAGGGCTTCGTCGAGTTCAAGCCCGAGATGCTGCGGCAGGCTCCCCAATTGCTGCGCGAGTGCTGGACCAAGCCCAACCGCCAGGACTACATGTACCTGGTCACGAAGACCTTCGGCCTGAACCTCGTCGTACGCCTGTTCTTCACCGTGAAGGCCGTCCGCGCCGGCGATCTTCCCGTCATTCGCGCCGTCCTGTCCACGAGCTGGTACCAGTTCCAGGACACGATCTTCACCGTGTTCGGCCAGACCTACATGAAGTTCCTCGGCCGCATGACCGGCATGCTCCGCGTCGGCCCCGCCTACCTCGGCGATTTCACCTTCGTCTACGTCCAGCTCTGCTTCTTCGAGTTCCTCAACCGCCTCGTGCTCGGCCCGCTCGGGGAGAACCCGCTCGTTTACACCGCCCACGGCATGGGCCTCATTTTCATCAACATAATCCAAGGCATGATCTCCGGAGGGCCGCTGATCCCCGCGATCAACAAGATGCGCCGCGCGGGGGTGATCAAGCACTCGACGATGATGCACTTCTACCAACTCACGAGCCTCACGATGCAGTTCGGCCTGCTCGCGAGCTTCGGCTACCAGTATTTCTACTTCCTGCTGACCACGGCCACGCTCGTGCTGGCGTGGGGCTCCTACGCGCTTTTTTCCATCTTCTTCCAGGATCCTCCG
This sequence comes from Elusimicrobiota bacterium, assembly GCA_028714015.1. GTDB lineage: Bacteria > Elusimicrobiota > Elusimicrobia > UBA1565 > UBA9628 > GWA2-66-18. The sequence continues at coordinate 24,631 of JAQTNG010000007.1, forward strand.
TCGACGCCGGCGGACCCGGCGATGGCGACCCGGCTCGAGAACCTGGCGAAGCTCGCGCACGCGCGCTAGTCCATCCAATCCGCCGTATTCCACGCTCCAACTGTTTCCGGAAACAGTTCGTCCCTGCCGCCGTGGCACGCGAGCGCCGGCGATCAAATTGATATTCTCGATTCATGGCCCGCCTCATTCTCTCCACTTTCGGTTCTCACGGCGACCTGAACCCGTTTCTCGCCCTCGGCCTTGAGCTCAAGTCACGCGGCCATTCCGTCGTCGTGGCGGCGGCGCCGGTCTATAAAGACGACGCGGAACGCCTGGGCCTCGAGCACGCGCCGCTGCGCCCCGATCTCGATCAGGCCGACGTGAAGATGCTCGGGCGCGCGCTGGATCCGCGCTGGGGCGCCGAGGTCATCGTCCGGGAACTGCTGATGCCTCGAATCCGCGAGAGCTACGCGGATCTTGAGAAGGCCGCCTCGGGCGCGGACCTGATCGTCTCGCACACCCTGACCTACGCAGCCCCGGTCCTCGCCGAGAAGAAGGGCCTCAAGTGGCTGTCGGTCTCGCTGCAGCCTCTGATGTTCTTCTCCGCCTACGATCCGCCGGTGCTCGCGCCCGCGCCCTGGCTCGCGGCGCTGCGCCCGCTCGGGCCCCGGGTCAACGGGCCGCTGCTGCGGCTGCTCAAGAGGTTCGCCTATTCATGGGGAGAGCCGGTGCGCGCCTTACGAAAGGAATTGTGTCTCGGCCCGGGGCAAGATCCTATTTTCGAAGGTCAGCACTCCCCCTACGGCGTGCTCGCGCTGTACTCGGGACTGTTCGCCGCGCCTCGGATCGACTGGCCGCCCCGAGTCACGGTGTGCGGCTTCCCGTTTCTCGACCAGGACATCGGCGGCAAGCCGCTCGATCCGCGCCTCGAGGCCTTTCTCGCCGGAGGCGATAAACCCATCGTGTCCACGCTCGGCTCCACGGCGGTGCGCATCGCCGGGGATTTCTATGAAACGGCGGTCGAGGCCGCGAAGCTCCTGAAAAAGCGCGCGGTGCTCCTCGCGGGCGACGGCGTCGAGGCGCTGGGGGCCCTGCCGCCGGAGATCATCGCCGTGCCGTCGGCTCCGTACCATCTTCTGTTTCCGCGCTGCGCCGCCGTCGTCCACTCGGGCGGGATCGGCACGACGGCGCAGGTCCTGCGCGCGGGGGTGCCGCAGATCGCGGCTCCGTTCGCGCACGATCAGTACGATAACGCGGCGCGCCTGGAACGAATGGGGGTCGGATATCAGATCAAACGTCAACGGCTGAAGGCGCCGGAGCTTGCCGCGACTTTGTCGCGGCTTTTGAACGGCAAAGAAATAAATAATCAGGCGGCCCAGGTCGGGGCAGCCATACGGGCCGAGAACGGCGTCAAGATCGCCTGCGACGCCATCGAAGACGCGCTTAAGAACTGAACTTCATCGGCGCGAGTTCCGGCCCGCGATTTTGGTAGTCTACGCGCATGAAAGACCGAATCTCCCCCGAATTCATCGCCGCGATCCCCAAGTCCGACCTGCACCTCCATCTCGACGGCTCGCTGCGGCTCAAGACGCTCATCGAGCTCGCGCGCGAGGCGAAGGTCAAGCTCCCCTCCTATTCCGAAGCGGGCCTGCGAAAGCTCGTTTTCAAGGAATCCTATAAGGACCTGCCGGATTATCTTCACGGCTTCATGTACACCTGCGCGGTGCTCCCCGACCTCGAGAACCTGACGCGGGTCGCCCAGGAGCTCGTCGAGGACAACGCCGCCGAAGGCGTGCGCTACATCGAGGTGCGCTTCGCGCCCCAGCTGCATGTGACGCCCTCGACCGGCGTGCGTGACGTGGTGCGCGCCGTCGCCGCGGGCCTCGCGGCCGGGGCCAAGGCCCACAACAGCTCGAAGGCCGTGAAGTCGGGCGAGGATGTCCCGTTCCACTACGGCATGATCCTGTGCGCGATGCGCCGCTTCAAGAAGGGCATGTCGCCCTACTTCGCCGACATGCTGCGCCTCATGGAGCACGCGCCGAAGGACGAGATATACGCGGCCGCCTCACTCGAGCTGGCGCGCGCGGGCGTCGAGCTCGTGAGGGAAGGCCTGCCCGTCGTCGGCTTCGATTTGGCCGGAGAAGAGGCGGGCTACCCCCCCGCGGATCATTGGGCCGCCTACCAGTACGCCCACAACCACTTCGTGCGCAAGACCGTCCACGCCGGCGAGGCCTACGGCCCCGAGTCCATCTGGCAGGCCATCACTCAATGCCATGCAAATCGCATCGGCCATGGGACGTTTCTTTTTGCACAAGATATGATCCAAGATCCCAAGATCGAGGACCGTAAAAAATATGTCGAAGATCTCGCGAACTACCTCGCCAGCCAGCGCATCGGCGTCGAGGTCTGCGTCACGAGCAACCTGCAGACGATCCCCTCGCTGAAGTCCCTCGACAAGCATCCGATCCGGCAGATGATCGACCACGGCCTGTCCGTGTCCATCTGCACGGACAACCGCCTCATCTCGAACACGACGGTGTCGCGCGAGGTGGAGCTCGTGTGCACGCACGCGAAGGTCAGCCGCGTGGAGCTCAAGCGCCTCATCATCGCCGGCTTCAAAGGCGCGTTCTTCCACGGCTCGTTCGCCGAGAAGCGGGGCTTCGTGAAGGCCGTGTCCGCGCGCTACGACTACCTCGCCGCCCGGCAATTCCCCACACCCAAGGCCGCCTGACCGTGGCCATACTGATCGAGAAGCCGGTTCAGGTGGAGGCGGCGGGCAACAAGCCCAAGGTCATCCGCGAGTTCATCGGCCGCGTCAGCTCGAAGACCGACAAGGCGAGCGTCGCGCGCATGTCGAGCCCGGAAGGATGGGTCGAGCCGGGCCAGACGCCCGAGTTCGACGAGTACACGGTCGTGATCTCCGGCTCCCTTCAAGTCGAGACCAAGGCGAAGACGTTCCGGGTCCTGGCCGGTCAGGCCGTGATCACGCCGAAGGGCGAGTGGGTGCGCTACTCGACCCCGCACGGCCCCTGCGAATACGTGGCCGTCTGCGTCCCCGCGTTCTCGCCGGACGGCGTCCGCCGCGATCCCGCCTAGCTAGTCCGGCTCTCCGGGAGCGTAGGGGCGAGCCGTGCCGCCGGCGCCGAGCGCGATCGCCTCGGGCCTGCGCGCCGGATCGTTGGTGCCGGTGAAGAACAGCACGATCTTCACACGCGACCAGCGCCCAGGCTCGCGGCGCATGATGGAAGATAGCGCGTCGCGCATCTTCTCGTAGTTCGCCCAGGTGTCGTCGGAGAAGCCGATCGTGTGCGGCCCGCCGTCCTCGCCGAAGGGCGCCGCCTGCAGGGAGTCGATGAACTCCGCCATCAGTTCGGCCTTGCGGGTCGCGGTATGCGCGGAACCGCCGACCCCGTGGAGATTCTCGGCCTTCGGCAGATAGCGGATGTATCCGGCTGATTGCAGGTACCGGAAGCCGTCGAGCAGCTGCTCGGAGGTGTGCTGGCGCGCGGTGAGCACGTACGTGCGCGCCGCGACGCGCGGATCGGACAGCGCGCGGACCATCGCCGCCCAGCTCGGGCCCTGCCACTCGGACGCGGGAAGGTTCTCGACGGCGTACCTGAGGTCGGCCGCGAATTTCGGCCCGAAGAACTCGCGGAACGACGCGTCGCCGCGCAGCTCGTAGTCCTTGAGGTTGGCGCCGCGGTAAACGAAATCCTCGCCGATTTTTTTCTCGATGACGGCGAAGTGCGCGGTGGAGACGGGAAGCTCCTTGTTGCCGCCCTTCTTGAACAGGATGATCCTGGTCGGGAAGCCCGGTCCGAAGGCGTTGCCGTCGAGATCGAGGACGTACGCGGCGATCGTGCCCGAGGCGGCCTCGTCGGGCGCGGCGACGCCGGGCTTGAGCCAGTCGGTGAGCGTTCGCCGCAGCTGGCCGAGAGGGTTCGGGCGCTCGGGAGCGGCCGGGGCCGCCTGAATCGGGCGCAGCGCGACGGGAACGGCGGCGGCCGCGGGGATCGCGGCGGCGGGAGCCGCCAGCGCGGGAGCCAGAGACGGAGCCGCGAGCGAAAGAATCGGGGCCTGGAGGCCGGCCGGAGCGACAAGGGCCGGAGCGGAAAATCCGGGGACCGGGGCGGCGCTCGCCGCGACGCGGGTCAGGACCTGCGCGGGCGCCGGAGCGCAGAGCAATAATGCGAGCGCGACGGCTCGCGTCGGCATCACGGCCGGCTCCACTCCGCGAACGAGGACTTCTGGCTCCGCTTGAAGCGCAGGCCGAGGCCGATGGACTCGAGCGTCTGATCGAGGGTCTTGCGCGCCATCTCGATCTCGTTCTCGGGCGCGCGGAAGAAGGCGCCGACATCGGCCTTCAGCGCCTCGGACACGAGGCCGCCGGCCGCGCCGATGACGCGCGTGGCGCCGCGAGGCCCGACCTTGGAAGACAGCTCCTTCCAGTTGGCCTTCACGAAGGCCCACGACCTTTCCCGCGTGTCCGGATTGGACAGCAGCCAGACGTACGGCGTCCACGCGTCCTGCGCGCGGATCTCGTCGGACAGCGTCATCGCGAGATACCGGCCGAGGAGGGCCGGCTCGGTGAACTCGGCGAGCGCGCGCAGCATCAGGCTCTTCTGCTCGGGCGTCCGGGGCGCTCCGAGCCGCGCGCGGAACGAATCGAACAGCTTCGGGTCGTTGCGCCGCGCGGCCGCCGTCAGGACGACCGGCGACAGGGACGAGTCGAGCGACGCCGGATCGGCGAGGTACTTCTTAAGGCGCGCCGTCACTTCGTTCTCGTCGAGCGACCTGGGCGCCAGCAAGGCCAGCGCGTTCCAGACCGTCGGGCGGGTGAGCGTCGTCTCCTGGCTCTCGCCTTTCTTCTTGTCCCACCCGAGCTTTTTGGCGAGCGGCCCGAAGAAGTCGGCGGCGAACGCCGCCAGCGCCTCGCGCTCGGCGTCGGTCTCGGACAGGTCCTGGCGGATCGTCTTCAGGTACCCGAACGCGTCCTCGATGATCAGGCGAGAAGCGTCGCCGCGGAACGCGGCGAGATGGTCGAGGAAGGAGGCGACGGGGAGGTTCCCGGCGCGCACCTGCGCCCATAAGTTGTTCAAAAGCCCCGCGCGCTCGACGGGAGTAAGTTCGCCGCGGCGCGACAGCGCCGCGAAAAGCAGAGGCGCGTCGAGCTGAAACCGATAATAGCCGGTCTCGTTCGCGTTCGGGTACACCCAAGCGATCTCGCCCGGCCCCGGCAAGGTCACCCCCTTCGTTGCCGCGTCCAAAAGGGTCTTCACGACGCGGGCTTTCTTCTCGCCTTTGAGACGGTACCGGACCACGACGGGGATGGACCACCGCGTATCGGCCTTCAGATTGAACGCCGAGAAGCGGGACTGCGTCAAAGTGACCGTCTTCCGCTTCGCGGAAACGGATATGACAGGGACTCCCCCTTGGGCCAGCCACCCATCCATCATCTTGCGCACGGGCTTGCCCGAGGCTTTCCCGAGAGCGTCGGCGAGGTCGGAGGCTTCGGCGTTCTTATACGCGAACCGCTTCATGTAAGCCTGGATCCCGCGACGGAAGTCGGCTTCACCGACATACCTTTCGATCATGCGCAGCAGCGCGCCGCCCTTCTGGTAGGCCATCGGGTCGAACATGGCCTGGATCTCGGCGGGCGTGGCGGCGTCGGAGCGGACCGGCCGCGTGCCGGGCAAAGCGTCGATCGACAACGGCGACCGCTTGCTTTGGTCGAACTCGTCCCAGACCTTCCACGCCGGCTTCCAGGAGTCGACGATCTTGAAGGCGAGCCAGGTCGCGAAGGCCTCGTTGAGCCACAGGTCGTTCCACCAGGCCATCGTCACGAGGTTCCCGAACCACTGGTGCACGATCTCGTGGCTGACGACCTCGGCGACGCGGCGCTTGGCGGCGTCGGAGGACAGCCCCGGGTCGATCAGCAGCGAGGTGTCGCGGTAGAGGATCGCGCCCCAGTTCTCCATCGCGCCGGAGGCGAAGTCGGGGGCGGCGACCATGTCGAGCTTGGGCAGCATGTACGGCACGGCGAAGTACTTGTTCAGATAGGTCAGGGCGTGGACGCCCGCGTCGAGGGCGAAATCGGCCTGCGCGATCTGATCCGGCGCGGCCCGGACGGCCAGGACGGTCTTGCCGGCCTTGCGCGCGCGGGCCTCGAGGCGGGCGGCGAAAACCGCCAACAGATAGGAGGACATCTTCGGGGTCTCTTGGAAAACGACGGTGCGCCGCCCGTCGAGAACCGTATCGGAGACCGGCGGCATGTTGGATAACGGCGTCAGGCCGGCCGGAACGTCCAGCGTCAATTTAAAACTTGCCTTGAACGACGGCTCGTCAAAGCACGGCAAAACCCTTCTTGCGTGCGTCGGCTCGAGATGAGTGAAGGACCAGGCCTCGTCCTTGTCCCCGTTCCTGCCCCGCGACTTGTACAGGCCGCGCATCAGCTCGTTCATCCTGCCCGTGTACTCGATTTCGACCTCGGCGCGGCCCTTCAGCGGCGCGTCGAGGAGCAAGGTCACGGTCTCCGCCTTCGCGTCGACGACGACTTTGGAAGGGTCCAGCCGGCGGCCGGCGACGGTCACGGCGGTCAACGCCAAATCGAGGGCGTGAAGCGTCAAGCGCCTCGCGGGAATCTTCGAATCGAGCGCGATCCTGACCTTGCCGGCGAAGGCCGCGTGCTCCGGATCCAGCGACAAACGCAGATCGTAACGATCGGGAAGAACGGCTTTCGACAAGCGGCCGGCCGAGGCGTCGAAAGGGAGGTTCAGGGCTTCGGCGGCGGCGGCCGCGGTCCTCATCATTGATCCATTTTAACCAAAGACATCGCCGTTCTCATGGGACCAACGGGCCCGCATCCTCCAGGCTTTAGCCCCAAGGGTTCGCCCCTCCTCTTCGCCTGAACGCCGCTCTATTCGGGCCTTACCCTTTTGTAGAATCGCTCATGCCCCAACCTTTCCCGCACCAATATGAAGTGAATCTGACCTGGAAGGGCGGAGAGACCAGCGAGATCTCCTCAGGCCCGCGCCCGCCCATCGCCGGCGGCCCGCCCGCGCAGTTCGACGGGACCGACGAGACCCGATGGAGCCCCGAGCACCTGATACTGGCCGCGCTGACGCAGTGCCTGATGCTCACCTGGCTTTCTCTGAACAAGCGCTCGCAGATACCGCTGAAAGGGTGGGAGTCGAAGGGCGAGAGCGTGCTCGACAAGACGAAGGAAGGCCTCGTTTTCACGTCGTTCAAGCTCACGGTCACGCTCAAGACCGACGCCGCGCGCGTCGAGGAAGCCCGCCGCTTATTGGACGGCGCGAAGAAATACTGCATCGTCGCGAACTCGCTCAAGACCCCGCCGACTCTCGTCGCCGAAGTCGTAGCCGCCTGAGCCGCTAGTCGCCCAGGAGCCGCAGATAGAGGTGCGGCTCGGCCGCCGCCTTTTTCGCCATCTTCAGGACGCGAGAGAGCGCGGGCTTCGCGTTCGGCTGAGCCCCCTCCGAGAGGCGTTCGAGCTCGGGGATCACGACGGCGAGCTGCAGCCGGTTGAAGGCGGTCACGCCCTCGATATCCACGCAGCGGAGCATCGGGTAGGCGGCGTCGCCGGCCGGGATCGCGGCGGCGAGCAGGCCGCCGTCGTCCATGAACTGGTCGATTTCCCCGCCGAATTCGTCTTCGAGATACGCGTCGAGTCCCATGCTACCTCCCCGGATACATCGTCACGACCTCGCCGCCCGGCTCCGCGATGACGACATAGGTCTTCACCGGCTTGCCCGAGCGCCCGTCCGAGCCGATCGCATCGTCAACGGCGACGACGCGTTTATAACGGCCGTTGGCCTCGCGGCGCGGCTTCGATTTTTCCGCGGCCTTGAGCAGCTCGAGAAGATCCGTCCCCGGCAGGAACAGGCTTTTGCCGCGGCTGCGGCGGCCCGAAGCGAAGTGGCCTTCCCGCACGTGTTTTTCCGCGCGGGCCGACAGGCGCAGGACCCGCGCGTCTTCTTTTTGAGCGACCGGCGCCGCCCCGCACGGCAGGACCAGGAAGAACGCCAGGGCGATTCGAAGCATGGGCGATTATATAAGATGGCATATGAAGAAACTTCTCCCTCTTCTCGCGCTCTGGGCCTGCGCCTG